>NZ_JABWPQ010000014.1:0-142304 GCF_013366255.1 Pseudoalteromonas sp. McH1-7
GTTTTACCGTGGTCAACGTGGCCGATTGTACCTACGTTTACGTGCGGTTTTACGCGTTCAAACTTTTCTTTTGCCATGACGAAACCTATAAGTTTTGTGTATCTAGATTACATATAAAAATAATCCACGACGAATGTGGACTAGAATTATTCAGTCTATTATAAATATTTTTTCGACAATTCAAAGGAAGTATTTGAGAAGATTCTTCGGAGACTGGTGCTGATAGGCAGATTTGAACTGCCGACCTCACCCTTACCAAGGGTGCGCTCTACCAACTGAGCTATATCAGCACGCCAGACGAACTGGAGCGGGCAGCGGGAATCGAACCCGCATCATCAGCTTGGAAGGCTGAGGTAATAGCCATTATACGATGCCCGCTTTAGGAACCTGTTCTTAACTACCTCTAACCGTCAAGAATAAAGTGGTGGAGGGAGCTGGATTCGAACCAGCGAAGGCAGAGCCGTCAGATTTACAGTCTGATCCCTTTGGCCGCTCGGGAACCCCTCCACGTAAAAATTCTTTCCTAAAGCATCCTATAAAATAGGGTAAAAAGATGGTGCCGACTATCCGAGTCGAACGGATGACCTACTGATTACAAGTCAGTTGCTCTACCAACTGAGCTAAGTCGGCACTGCTTTAGTACGGGGCGAGATATTAGAGCAACCGCTGACTTGATGCAACAGGAATATGCAAAAAAGTTTAAATTTATTGTTCAAGTGCTCACATTTAAGCCAAAACCATGACATTTTTAGAATTGTTGTGGGTTTTTCCACCAAACCAAGAGTCCTTTGAATACTAACAGGTCATCAAAAACAGCAAGATCCACATGCTGCTTTATCAATTTTCCATAACCCCCGGTGCATAAAACCAACGCAGACTTGTTATCTAATTGCAGCTTTGCGCTCTGAACTAAGCCAATCGTTGCCGCTAATGCTCCATTTTTAACTGCCTCTGGTGTATTTTTCGCAAATTCAGCTAAAAAAGGCGTGTTATCATCACAAAAAACGCGTTCTGCTCGGGCGGTGACACTTGTAGCCATCAAATCGAGACCAGGTACAATCCAACCACCTAGATGCTGTCCCTGTGCGGTAACGACATCTACAGTGGTCGCAGTACCTGAGTCAATTACAATTACATCTTGTGTTGGATAAAGCGCATGAGCTGCAAGTACAGTCAGCCAGCGATCAATTCCCAAGTTCTGAAATGCAGGGTATGCACAGGTAACACCAGCCCGTGCTGAAGATACATAAGCCTGCTCTAGCGGAATTGCAAACTCAGCAGCTCGGCTATTAATTGCTTGTAAATTTGTTCCTTTACCTACCTGTGAACAAATAATGGATGTTATTTTATGCCATTCAATATCATTCTCTTTTACTACGCGAATGTTGTCTTCATCAGCAACCGCATATTTTACAGCGGTGTTTCCCACATCAATTAGCAGTTTCACGATGTCACCTTTCTTAGCGAAACTTCGCCACCATAAAAAGCTTTTAATTCACCATCTTGCCTCAACAGTATTCCGCCCTGTGCGTCAATGCCTTCGCAAATACCGCACCACTGTCTTTGACCTGTACTTAGTGTTACAAGCTCACCTTTGAAAGCATTTAATCTGTTCCACTGGGAAACCATTTCCTTAAGTCCTGACTCTTTATACTGCACGAGGCGCTCAGATAAAGAATGAGTTAGCTGCACCACAAGCTGATTTTTATCAATTGAGCCTATGTGTGTTTGCAGATCTGTCCACGCTTGATCAATATGCTTAGATGCTGATTCTGGCATACAAATATTCAGTCCTATTCCTATTACCAAATGACAAGGACCTTCAACCTGCCCTTCAAGCTCGACCAAGATACCCGCTAGTTTCTGTTGGTTTAGATAAATGTCATTTGGCCATTTTAGTTCGACATTAATCCCATACAATACCTTCAATGCGTCATAAACAGCTAAGCCAACAGCAATAGATAATCCCATTGCCGCTTGCATACCAGCATCAAACATCCAGTAGTAGCTATAATAAAGGTTTGCACCAAATGGTGATTGCCATGTTCGACCTCTGCGCCCTCTTCCGGCTTGCTGCATTTCAGCTACCAACACATGACCAGAAGCCATATTAAGGTCACTTTGTAGACGTCGCATTAATTCGCTATTGGTAGAATCAACAATCGCATGATACTCAATGGGGCAATCCATATGAAACTGTTGCTGCCAAAGGCTATTTAACTTATTTTGATTGATCAATGGCAGACTGTAATTGAGTTTATACCCCCGACCATTAACCCGAAAGATGTCCACTCCCATGTCTTGCAGTGCTGTAATATGTTTGGCGATAGCTGCACGACTGATCCCAAGCTGCTCACCTAACTCCTGTCCAGAGATAAATGTGCCTTGATTTAGTGCCGCTAAAATTGTTTGCTTTTTATGATCAGATGTTTTCATGACATTCCACACTTTGCAACTGACACTCCCCCTGCTTTGCGATAAGTCGCACTTCATGTTCCAGCTTTACCGCAAACTTTTGCCAAACGGTTCTTTGAATGTGGCTAACTAGCTGCTTCAGATCCGCCCCACTACTGCCACCTTCATGTACCAATACTAGCGCTTGCTGCTCGTATACACGGATAGTGCCACGCTGGCATCCTTTGAGGCCGGCCTTGTCAATCAACCAGCCAGCTGCGAGCTTTACACTATTTTCATCTACTTTAAATACAGGCATGTCTGGAAACATAGATTGCAATTGCACAGCAAATGCCTTATCAACAATCGGGTTTTTAAAAAAGCTCCCAGCATTAGCAAGCTTACAAGGATCGGGAAGCTTACTGTTTCGTATTGCAATTACTGCATCACACACATCTTTTGCAGTTGCAGCACCACTGAGGTTTTGCAAAGGACCATAACTTAACTTTGGTTGCCAACATATGGGCAATGCAAACGTGACTTCGGTAATAATAAACTTGTCTTTTAAACGATGCTTAAACACCGAATCTCGATAGCCAAATTGACACTCCGTACTGCTCAGTGTCGTAAAGTGTCCTTGAGTGATGTCAAAGCCCGTAACCGCAGTGATATATTGTGATACTTCGACACCATAGGCGCCGATATTTTGTACTGGTGCAGCACCAACCGTGCCGGGGATCAAAGCAAGATTTTCTAGGCCGCCAATACCTTGTTCGAGTAGCGTTAATACCAATTGGTGCCAATTCTCACCAGCAGCCGCACGAATTAAGTAGTGGTCATCCCGAGCCTCAATATTGACACCTGAGGTCGCAAGCTTAATCACCACACCAGCATAATCTTCAAGAAAAATCGTATTACTGCCCTCTCCAAGTAAAAAGAAAGCTTGGTCATAGTTGAGCTGAACGAGCTCCTTTGGGTCTTCAATAACAATAAGTGACTCACAACCTGATGGTAGTGAAAATGTGTGATAAGACTGCAAACTAATCACTGCAGCACCTTGTTGATATAAACTAAACTGGCGCTAGTGTAGCGCATTGCCCTGACTTGCGCATTAATGTCATCTTGCCCAGCATTTTACGTTACCTATCGGCTTATGCTGTTTAAATAGTTAGAAATTAGTTATGTTAGCCATTCTAATTGGGAATATTATTTTTATAAGAGCAGCATTATGACTAAACTTTCTGCACTGACACTCAGTCTTGCCATGGCTGGCCTTGTCCACACTGCTAATGTAAATGCAGCAGTTGACGAGCACACTTATGCCAATCTTAATGACGTCATCACCACTCACCTGCATTTAGACCTCGATGTTGATTTTGATGATAAGCAACTAGAGGGGTTTGTTGAACATACACTAGACTGGCAAAACAGTCAGGCTACAACGTTAGTACTCGATACACGCGATCTCGAAATCGACAAAGTGATGTATCAAGGCAAGAGTGGCAACTGGCATATCGCAAAGTTTGATCTTGCCAAGCGCGATGATGTGAAAGGTGCAAAGTTAACTATTCACTTTAAAGAGCAAGCTAAGAAAGCGCGTATTTACTACAACAGTTTGCCTGTTGCATCTGGCTTGCAGTGGTTAACACCGCAGCAAACCGCAAGTAAGTCTCACCCATTTATGTATAGCCAGTCTCAAGCTATTCATGCTCGTAGTTGGATCCCCGTGCAAGATACGCCAGCAATGCGCGTCACTTATTCAGCTCGAGTGCAAACACCTAAAGATGTACGCGCGGTAATGAGTGCAGATAATACTGGCGCATTTATCAAAGATGGCGATTATTGGTTTGATATGCCGCAAGCAATACCACCCTATTTGATCGCTATTGGTGCAGGTAATCTTGAATATAAAGAAATGTCACACCAAACTGCAATTTTTGCAGAGCCACAAATTCTTGATGCCTCGGTCGCAGAATTTAACGATACGCAAGCGATGATCGACAAAACCAATGCCATGTACGGTGAATACGCTTGGGGTAGATATGACCTGCTCATGTTGCCACCTAGCTTCCCATTTGGTGGTATGGAAAATCCGCGCCTATCATTTATCACACCAACCGTTGTGGCCGGCGACAAAAGCTTAGTAAACCTAATCGCACACGAGTTAGCACATTCTTGGTCTGGCAACTTAGTCACCAATGCGACATGGGAGGACTTATGGCTAAACGAAGGGTTCACCTCTTACGTTGAAAACCGCATTATGGAAGAAGTGTTTGGTCGTGACCGTGCGGTGATGGAGCAGGCGCTGGATGCGGCGAGCCTACGCGCTCAACTAAAAACCATCGCGGCTCCTGATACACGCATGAATTTGGAGCTTAATGGTCGCGATCCTGACGATGCGTTTAGCTCAGTACCTTACACAAAAGGGCAACTATTCCTTATCTATCTTGAGGAAAAGTTTGGTCGTGACAGGTTCGACAAGTTTGTTAAAACCTACTTTAACACCTTCTCTTTTAAATCTCTGACTACCGATGAGTTTGTTGCTTACTTAGACAAAAACTTGCTACAGCAATATCCTGGTATCGTCAGCTTAGAAAAAGCCAAAGAATGGATCTATGAGCCAGGTTTACCAAGCGACGCCCCAAATCCTACTTCTGATGCTTTCGAAAAAGTGGATGCGCTCACTCAAGCTTGGCTAAAAGATGAAAAAACACTTGCAGACCTACCAACCGATGCTTGGACGGTACATGAATGGCTGCACTTTATTAATAACTTACCAAGAGATCTTGCCATCGAACGCATGGAAGCATTGGACAAAGCATTTCAGCTCACACAATCGACCAACGCAGAACGCGCGTTTGCGTGGTACATGCTAGCAGTAGGTAACGGCTATCAGGCTATTTACCCAGATCTTGAAAAGCATCTAGTAAGTATTGGGCGCCGTAAGCTTATTGTGAATTTATACAAATCACTCATTAACAATGGCAAACGTGACTGGGCTTATCGTGTTTATCAACAAGCACGACCTGGGTACCATCCACTTGCTCAGGGCACTATCGACGCTTTATTTAAGTAACCCCTATATTTCCAACACAGGCAGCCTCCATTTACTTGGCTGCCTGTCTTTTAAGCCAGTACTTAATCCAAATTTAAAACATTATTCCCTTTCCCTGACACTGTTTATTTTTAATACAAAGTTTATTGCTATCGAAGTTTAACTGAGTTAACGTATTGGAACCCATAAAGGTACAAGGTTAAGGAAATGACAATGCAATTAAAAAAGAAAAAGTTAAAAAACATCCTCACATCGCAGTTAAAACAGGTTTATGGCGGTATCACAAGTGATGGTGTTCAACCATCCAAAGTGAAAGTACACAACCCTGACTCACACCTAAAGCCTTTTGCATCTACTGGTGATGGCGATCAACCGAGTCGCTAATCACACCATATTGTGTCTATTCATATATTTATATAAAAAAGGAAAACAATATGAAATTAAAGAAGAGAAACATCCTCAACCTTAAGCCAACAATGCTCAAGCAAGTTTCTGGTGGTGGTACCGGTGGTGATGGTGCTCAACCTAGAGCTCAGTATATCCAGATGACGATTAAACCACAAGGTGGTGGTTCCGATGGCGCTCAACCTACAGTGAGTAAATAACTGAGAACACCAATCACTGATGTTTTATACCAATTATCTTTATTAACTGGTCTATGCTGAAGTGAGAAAAACTTTCCTTGCCTCTGAATTTAGAGACAAGGAAAGTTTTATAAACCTAAAGTTAGCTCGCCTACACTGACTGTGATTGGTCTAACTTATTTGTGGTACTGACGGCTAAACTCGTGAACCGCATTGATAAATACGCCCGCGTTTTCTGGGTCAACATCAGGCGTAATGCCATGGCCTAAGTTAAATACGTGACCGTTACCTTCACCAAAGCCCGCTAGAATATGCTGCACCTCTTCACGAATACGGTCGTGTGTTCCATGTAGCATTGACGGATCCATATTGCCTTGTAATGCGACTTTATCACCGACACGACGCTTCGCATCAGCAATATCAATTGTCCAATCAAGACCAACCGCATCACAGCCTGTCGCTGCAATAGCTTCAATCCATTGACCGCCGTTCTTCGTAAATAATGTCACAGGTACTTTCCGACCATCATTTTCACGAATAAGACCGTCTACAATCTTGTGCATGTATTGTAGTGAGAACTCTTTGTAATCACGTGGGCTTAGCACCCCACCCCAAGAGTCGAAAATCATTAGCGATTGCGCACCAGCTTTCACTTGGGCATTAAGGTAGTCAATAACTGAGTCAGCGACTTTATCCAGTAGTAAGTGTAATGTTTGTGGCTCAGCAAAGGCCATTTTCTTAATCTTACCAAAGGTTTTACTGCTACCACCCTCGATCATATACGTCGCTAGCGTCCAAGGAGACCCTGAGAAACCAATAAGTGGTACTTCACCTTTAAGCTCACGACGAATTGTGCTCACCGCATTCATTACATAGCCAAGCTCGTCTGTTGGGTCTAATTTAGGTAGCTTTTTAACATCATCTAGTGATTGGATTGGACGCTCAAATTTAGGACCTTCGCCAGTTTCAAAATAAAGCCCTAGCCCCATTGCATCTGGAATTGTCAAAATATCGCTGAACAAAATTGCCGCATCCAGTGGATAACGACGAAGTGGCTGGAGCGTTACTTCACAAGCTAACTCTGCATTCTTACAAAGGCTCATGAAATCACCAGCTTGTGCTCTTGTCGCACGATACTCTGGCAGATAACGACCAGCTTGACGCATCATCCATACTGGTGTGACGTCAACTGGTTGTTTTAATAGCGCTCGTAAATAACGATCGTTTTTTAATTCGCTCATAGCGTCTCAGTTCCAATACTAAAAATCAATTATGCCGATTGTATCACTAAGTACACATGGGCACTATCTAAACTATCCCCAAGAATCTGGGTCTATGATCTAGATTAAGGCATACTTTATTAGGAACAAATTCATGTGCTTAACAAATTAATCTAGAAACATACAATTAAACTGATTGCAACACGATTAAAAGATTGGTATAAAAATATGGCGTTACAAAAATAACAACAAAACACCTTCACTATAAAAATAACAATATTACGCAACAAGCTAAACTGCTATTTTGAACCACCAAAGAACTCCTTTGGTGGTTTTTTATTTTTATCTCCATGAATTTGTTAACATTCCCTATTATTACACCAATAATCTTTTGATCTTTTTCGGCTTTTTCAGAAAAAATTGGTTGACCTTTTGTGCGCTTTCCCTTTCCATAGAGGTAGGTAACCCGCTAAAGGAGAGTCACTATGCTTTCGCAGTTAGAACAAGCCCAACAAAAATGGGGAGGTAGCCATAGTGTAATTGATGCATGGTTAGCAGAGCGTCAGGAACTATTGGTTTTATATTATAAAGTCGCAGGATGCTCACCAACACGAAATGGTAAAGCACTGCCAGAGCAGGTTGATATTCAATCATTCTGCCAAATTTTAATGGATTACCTCTCAGCTGGTCACTTTGAGATTTATGACAACATCGTCGAAGCTTGTCAGGAGAAAGGACCTGAAAGTGCCAAGCTTGCACAGTCGCTGTATCCAAGGATCACAGAAACAACTGACACAGCGCTTGATTTCAACGATAAATACGCAGAGATAAATCAAGAAACTCATGATCTTGCAGAGTTTGATAATGACTTGTCTGTATTAGGTGAGACATTAGAGCTACGCTTCCAATTGGAAGACGAGCTAATTGATAATCTTTATTCTAATCATACTGAATAATTAAAGTGCGGGTGTCCTAACAACAAAAAAGGTGAGCCATAGAGTACTCACCTTTTTTGATTGTACGTATTGATCTTTAGAGATTAATACGTACCTCTATTACTCCGCTGCTTTCTCTTCAGCTTCGCCTTCGATATCTAACAATTCAACTTCAAATACCAATGTTGAATTAGCAGGGATCTTACCAAGGTCACGCGTGCCATAGGCAAGCTCTGAAGGAATAGTAAATTTATACTTTGAACCTACCGTCATTAGCTGAAGACCTTCAGTCCAACCAGCAATAACTTGATTTAAACGGAAGCTTGCAGGTTCATTACGTGCATACGAGCTATCAAATTCAGAACCATCTAGCAAAGTACCTTTATAATGTACTTTAACCATGTCTGTTGCAACTGGCTTTGCACCTTCACCTTCACTTAACACTTCATACTGAAGACCAGACTCAGTAACGCTTACGCCTTCTTTCTTCGCGTTTTCAGCTAGGTACTTTTCACCTTCTGCTTTATTCTTTTCAGCGTCAGCTTCAGCTTTTGCAGCTTGCTTTTCACGAACTGAAGAATCAAGTGCAGTAAGTACTTCACGGATCTTTGCTTCGTCTAACTTTGCTTCACCAGCTAATGCGTCTTTAAAACCACGCATTAATAACTCTTGGTCAAGCTCAACGCCTAACTCTTTTTTATCTGCTAGATCTTTTTGTAAAAAGTTACCTACAGAAGCACCTATTCCGTACGCTTGCTGTTGTAATTCAGTGTCCAGCTTTACTTCAACTGGTTTTTGTTCTTCTGCTTGTTTGTTACATGCTACCAGTGCTAATACTGAAGCGGCAACGAGTGACAGTTTAATTGTCTGTTTCATTCTACACTCTCCGACATTTCCTACTACCAAGGCTGATGCTCACACAACAGAGCTTGATATTCGGTGTCATTGTTAATTTTATATTAATAAGAAAAGGTGCTAGCCACATTACCATTCTATAATAAGAATGCCAATATCCATTTGCTTGCCATTATTACGTAACGACATTACGCTTTTAATACGCTAGTATCAAAATAATATCTTGTTTTTAATGCCTTTAGTTTACCTGTTGTAGACTTTGGAGTTAAGGAGGATTTACCCCATTTATGGTCAAACTCGTCAACATCAAGTGGAAAAGTCTCCTTGCTAGCTTAATTATGCTAGGCGTTAGCGCATTAGTGGGCTGTGGCCCCGATATATCAAAGTCTATTTTGACCATTGAACACGCCAGCAGAGGCGCATTTTCAGCGGCACTTTCTGCCGATGGCAACTATAGCCTAGTTTCCTCCATAGAGCATGGGGCCGTACTTTGGGATAATCAAGAGCAAGGCCTTAAATATCAATGGCGTCACTCTAATGCCAGTGATGACCTTATCCACTCACTTGCACTGGCAAATGATAACTCCACTGCCGTTACAGCCAATGATAATACCTTTGCTGTTTGGAGCCTTGAGAACGGCCAAAACCTAGGATATTTCGAGATTGAATCAGGCACCATCAGAGACATCGCAATTAGCAATGCAGGCAAATACGTGCTCTACGCTCGTAGCGATAACGTTGTTGTCCACCTCGACTTAGAAAGCGGTAGGCGTATAGAGTTCCTTGGTCATCAAGAAAATATTAACTCTATTGCCATGTCCCCAAACGGACACTTTGCGTTAACTGGAGGAAATGATTATGCAGCTTATTTTTGGGATACCAGAACAGGGCAAGTCATTCATCGCTTTAATCATCCGAGTCGAGTCACGAAAGTTGCGCTAGACGAACAAGGGCGCTTTGCGTTTACAGCTGACAGCATGAAAAAAGCCAGTATTTGGCAACTAACTTCTGGTGATCTTAAAGCACAATTACAGTATATTGCTCGCCAGAAAATTTTCAGTGCAGTACGCTTCAATCAAGACGCGTCTTTATTAGCAACTGGTTCCCCCAATCGCGAGCTGGCTTTATGGCGAGTAAGCGATGGTGAACGCATACAAACTTGGCGCGTGCAGCCACGAGAAGGAAGTCGTCCGAAGTCAGCGGTCGTGTTTGACGTTGCCTTTCAAGAAAATGACTCTGCACTGTTAACTGAAAGCTCCAGCGGCCTGCTGGAAAAATTTGCGCAGGTAGAAAAGCCATGAATGAAATCGACAATCGAATTACCGAGCTTGAGGCTAAGCTTGCCTTTCAAGAAGATACTATAGAAACATTAAACGAAGAATTGAAGGCGCACCAACAACGCCTTGCAAAAATGCAAAGGCAAATAGAATTGCTGGCTGAAAAAATGAAGGAAGGAAGAGACCCTGGATTGATGCCGCAACACCAAGAGCCGCCGCCACCGCATTACTAATGAAAGCAATGCTGACCGGAGTAATGATTACTCCGGTGTAAACACGCCAATGACTTGCTCAAATTGGCGTGTGGAGGCCTGCACCGCATCCTTTGGTTGTGTCATGATATGACCACACTCAACACACTCCACCTTTTCCACATCATGCTCTTTGTAAAGCATCATGACATCTAGCTTTTGGCATTCCGGACATGATGCCCCCGCAATAAAGCGCTTTTTCACTTTCAACTCTACACCTCTAAGAATACCGAGTTATACCAATTCACTTAATTAAGCTTTCAATCTTGAAGCGAGAAAACCTTGTCGATAACATCGTTACCGCATCCAGCTAACGCCCAATTGCCTACTCCATACAAGCTTGACAAAAATTTCTTATTTAGATGTTCCAAATAATAAATCTTAGCGCCGTTAGCGTTTCATCTACGCTTTCAAACTGAGCAAGTATCAAGACCAATTGGTACCAATTAGCCGTTATTTTATCCTAATTTTATTTGTGTTGATACGCTTGAAGTCAACGAACCGATCCGTGTTATCATGCACACAGTTTAAACAGACTTTTAGAATTATGATTCAACTCACTGATATCGAGCTACTTCGTGGTAGTAAAACACTACTCAAACAGGCAAATGCGACACTTTACCCCCAACATAAAGCTGGCCTAGTAGGCGCCAATGGGTGTGGTAAATCTTCTCTTTTTGCACTACTAAAAGGCGAGTTGCAACTCGATTCTGGTGATTTTAGCATTCCAAAAGACTGGTCTACTGCATCGGTAAAACAAGAAACTCCGGCACTGTCTATCAGCGCACTTGAATATGTATTGCAAGGGCATCCTGAATACTATGCTCTTAGAACACAACTACAACAAGCTGAACAGGATGGCGATGGTGAAGGCCAAGCAAAGGCTCACCAACAACTAGAAAATATCAAAGGCTATAGTATCGAAGCTAAAGCGGGAGAGTTACTTCACGGCCTAGGTTTTAGCAATGCGCAGATTGGATTTGCCGTCAGCGACTTCTCTGGTGGATGGCGAATGCGTTTAAACCTTGCACAAGCCTTGATCCGCGATGCCGATTTATTGCTGTTGGATGAACCTACCAACCACCTAGATTTAGATGCGGTATACTGGCTAGAGCGCTTTTTGCGTGGCTATCAAGGTACGCTGGTACTCATTTCTCATGACCGCGAGTTCTTAGACGCTGTTGTTGGTGAGATTTGGCATATTGATCAACAAAAAATCAACGTATACAAGGGCCACTACTCTCAGTTTGAGCGCCAAAAAGCCGAACGTATGGCACAACATCAAGCGCTTTTTGAGAAGCAGCAAGAAACTATCGCGCACCTAGAAAAGTTTATTACTCGCTTTAAAGCCAAAGCCAGTAAAGCGAAACAAGCACAAAGTCGTGTAAAAGCCCTAGAACGCATGGAAATGCTTGCACCAGCTCATGCCGACTCACCCTTTAAT
The DNA here is from genome assembly GCF_013366255.1 of Pseudoalteromonas sp. McH1-7. Lineage (NCBI taxonomy): Bacteria > Pseudomonadati > Pseudomonadota > Gammaproteobacteria > Alteromonadales > Pseudoalteromonadaceae > Pseudoalteromonas > Pseudoalteromonas sp. McH1-7. The sequence continues at coordinate 12,016 of NZ_JABWPQ010000014.1, forward strand.
TTTGAATTTGCAGAGCCAACTAGCTTACCGAACCCACTAATGACATTGGAGAAGGCTAAAGCAGGTTACGGTGATATTACCATTTTGCATGACATAAAGCTTAATCTAGTCCCAGGAAGTCGAATCGCCTTACTTGGCCGTAACGGCGCTGGTAAATCGACACTCATTAAGTTACTTGCTGGCGACTTAACCCCACAAGCAGGTGAAGTATTTCAGCACCAAGGACTAAATGTCGGCTATTTTGCTCAGCATCAGCTGGAGTCTCTAGACCTTGAAGCCAGTGCCGTCACTCATATCCAACGGCTAGACCCAAAAGCACCAGAACAAGTCATTCGGGACTTCTTGGGTGGTTTTGCCTTTCACGGTGATAAAGCACTTGAGCCTGTTGCGCCATTTTCAGGTGGTGAAAAAGCTAGGCTGGTACTGGCAATGCTGGTCTACCAAAAACCAAACCTACTGCTACTCGATGAGCCAACCAACCACTTAGATTTAGAAATGCGACATGCGTTAGTGATGGCATTACAGGGTTTTGAAGGGGCAATGGTCACGGTTTCTCACGATCGTCATATGCTAAAAAACACTGCTGACGAATATTATCTCGTTGATAATGGTAGCGTTTCACAGTTTGGTTATGACTTAGAGGCTTATTATCAATGGCTGATGAATGCCAATAAAGAGCAAGCCAAGTCCGCCACCACAGAGGCTGAACCAAAACAGCATTCCAATGCGAATAGAAAAGAGCAAAAACGCCTTGAGGCAGAGTTTAGAAAAGCCACTCAACCTCTTAAAAAGTCGATTGAAAAGCTAGAAAAGCAGCTAGATAAGCTCACCGAACAGGCTGATGAAATTGAAACAGCACTCGCTGACAACAATTTATATACCGATGAAAATAAGGCTAAATTAAGCGAACTATTAGCAAAACAAGCTACCGTGACACCAGAACTCAATGACACCGAAGAAGCGCTACTAATGGCGCTAGAGGAGTTGGAAGAAAAGCAAAATCACTTCGATACAACAGGAGAAATATGTTAAGTCGGCAAGACTTTTGGCTATTTTCCTGTGAATTTTATAGCCGTCCTGAAATGCAGGCGCGGCTATTGGCTTTACAGGATAATGGAAGCAAAAATATTAACTTGTGCTTGCTGCTTTGTTATCTAGATAAATTGGCACTGACAGTCGAGCCTGAAGCTGTCTCAACACTCATTGAGACGTGCAAGCACTTTGACGAAATCATACTCCAACCACAACGCCGCATTCGCAGCCTCCTTAAAGCACAACATCATCACTATGAAGACTATCTGCAACTCAGAGCTGCCATGTTGACTGCGGAGCTGGAACTGGAGAAGCGTCAGCAAGCTTTGTTGCTTGAGGTGCTGCAACACAGCCACCTTTATCCCTTACAACAAGGCAGTAATCTTAGACATTACCTCAGTGACAATGAGTACACAGCATTATTTGCTCCAGTCAATGATTGAAGCTGTGCGCTCGTAACCTATTCAGCGCGCAAAAACTGATCGAGATCAAGCCTTTCACTTAGTTTAGTTTTGCTTGGGGTTGAAACTTGATCTTGATCATATCAAGCCCCTCATACCTCCACTACTATTTACTCATCGACAAATTAGGAGGCACAGCCATGAACGTATTCTTTAGAGACTTTTTTTCCGACCCTGTGTTGTTTCTGTCTTTTGGCTTTTTAGGAATTGTAATTTTGCTGTGCTGTTATTACGTCTATTTCTTCATCAAAAAAGTCATGGATGCTGAAGTACCTAACGAACAATAAAACAGATTTAAAAGTATTACCTAGAGACGATTGCAGAATAAGTAGTACAAAATCGGCTCTGTGTAGTTCCCCAACTATAAGAATTAAGCACGACGCACAAAGCACCTTATCAGTTTACTGGTCGGGTGCTTTTTATTTGCTTAACCCCTGTAGAAATATACGTTAAACTGCTGAAAACTTGTTTTGAAACGTGGATAAAATCCTTAATTTACCACTTATAGTCAAAAGCCAACGTACTTTCTATAAAGAATCAAGCCATGAAAACCATGACAACGAGTGACTTAACTTTCAAGCCTGCTTGGTGGATGCGCAATCGCCATGCCCAAACCATCTTGCCACGCTTTTTTAGGCCTAGATTACATGTACCAGTAAACTATGAAACGCTAGAAACGCCTGATGATGACTTTCTAGAACTAGCATGGGCCAAGCATGGAGATAGAAACGCGCCACTGGTGGTGGTTTTACATGGTCTCGAGGGAAATATAAATAGCTTTTATGCCAAGGGACTACTGAAATCACTCGTAAGCACGGGTTTCGATGCCGTTTTAATGCACTTTCGTAATTGTTCACGGGAAGCAAACCGTCAACCTAGAGCCTATCATAGTGGTGAAACTTCAGATCTTGGTTACTTTATCAGTACATTAAAAGCACGCTTTCCCAAACGCCCACTCTTTGCTGTAGGCTTTTCACTTGGTGGTAACGTGCTGGCAAAATACTTAGGTGAAAGCAAAACACACAGCGGCCTAGAAGCCGGAGTCGCAGTTTCAGCTCCTTATCATCTATCTTCTTCTTGCCAAGTGATCCGAAAGAGCTGTTTTAAGCTCTATCAAAAATATTTACTAGATCGAATGAAAAAATCCTTCTCCCGCAAACTCGATGTCATTCAATCTCAAATAAATATTGACCAAGAGGCGCTACGTAACATTAATGACCTTTGGCAGTTTGACGATAAAATAACCGCCCCATTGCATGGCTTTGCGGGCGCTGAAGATTATTATGCCCAAGCGAGTGCACAACCTTATTTAAGTGACATCACAACGCCAACTCTAATAATCCACGCAGAAGATGATCCCATGCTTTCTGCTCAAGCGGTTCCGACATTCGCACAGGTTAATTCTGCTGTGACACTCGCTGTGAGTCAGCAAGGTGGACACGTAGGGTTTATCTCGGGAAAGAACCCCCTCAAACCCCAATTTTGGTTAGAAAGTGTGATCCCACAATATTTACGTCAATTTAATTGTAAGGCTTAGTAGTATGCTCATTCCATATCAGCAAATTCCAGCTGAAACCTTAGATAATCTCATTGAACACTATGTACTACGTGAAGGTACTGATTATGGGGATATTGAGGTCAGTACCGAAAGCAAAGTTGCACAAGTAAAAGCACAGCTGCAATCAGGCGATGCACTTATCGTTTTCTCTGAGCTACACGAATCGGTAAATATTGTGAGTAAGCAGCAGTTTCAAGCCATGCAGGCCCAGGAAGATTACGAGTATCAAAGCATAGAGTAGGCGCTATAGCGCCAAACTCATCTGCTTTTTAAGCTTAACCGCTTGGCGACGAGAGATTTCAACTTCACCACCATAGGTAAGCTGTGCTTGTAAACCATAGTTAATCGTTTCTTCTAACTCTTCAATGGCGTCCAAGCGAATAATATCACTACGACTTGCGCGGAAATACTGGTTAGGATTGAGCCTACTTTCAATTTTAGATAACGAGCTGTGAAGGTAAGCTTTACCCTGAGCGGTGTAAATAGCAGCGTGATTACCAATACTCTCAAAACGTGTAATATCACCAAGCTGAATAATCTTCATTTTATCTGCGATCTTTACCATCAGTTTAAACTCATCCTCAAGAGCAGCAGACTCGCTTTGGTCGGTCAAAGCCTGAAGCTTGTCGAGTGCGGTTTGCAGTCGATTAGCCACCACTGGTTTCAATAAGTAATCAACTGCATTGAGAGAAAAAGCGTCGACAGCAAACTCGTTATACGCAGTACAAAACACAATAGGTATTTCGCCTTGCAGTTGCTGCGCCAACTCAATGCCTGTACCGCCAGGCATTTCAATATCTAAAAATAAGGCATCTATCGTATGTAGCTCTAGTAATTGTGCCGCGTCCATAATGTTTTCAGCTTCAGCAACGACTTTCACTTGCGGGTGAGCTTTTAGCAAGCGATTCAATTCCACCCTTGCTAACGGCTCATCGTCAACCAGCATCACATTAATTGTTGTTTTTTGATTCATACGGGATCTCCAATGTGGCCTGGAAAAGCCCACCTCCATCATTGACTGTTAACTTTGCACTCTTGTTATACATCAAGGCTAAACGTGCTTGAATGTTCTTTAGCCCCTGCTGGGTGCCGGTTTGAACACGAGTGGCATCATACGGGTTAGTCATTGAGATGTGAATATTTTGCGCTTTTCTAACCACCTGAATTGCAATTTCTCCCCCTTTTGGCAGATGTGCAATACCGTGTTTCACCGCATTTTCTAACAAAGTAAACAGCGACATACTGGGGATATGAATATTGTAAAAGCTCTCTAGTCCCTGAGTTGTAACCGATAAGCGCTTACCTAGTCGCACTTGTTCTATACCAAGAAAATCCTCACATACTTTCCACTCTTCTTTTAAGGTGACCAGTGCGCGCATATCCTGCATTAAGTTGTAGCGAAATAGCTCTGAGAGCTGAGTTACCACTTCTGCGGCCTTGTCTTTATCTTGATAAATCAACGCTCGGATCGTATTCAAGGAATTGAAAAGGAAGTGAGGGTTTACCTGATTCATCAAATTGGCTAACTGTTGTTCTTGAAGTTGCTTTGCTAACACTCTCTTTTCCCGCCTTGTAACAATCCCCAAATAGCAACCTGACCAAAGCCAAAAGTAGCCGATGTAAAATATTAGTGTCGCCAAGTCACTGGTTTTTACTGTTTCCCCTCCGAGCGCTTCATCGTTGTCTTGAATTCTTAGACTAGACACTTCTTCCGTACTTTCTATTGTAACAACCTGCTTCACAAGTTTGACGCCGAGCGCAAAATGCAAAGGAGCACATATGAGTGATATCAGCATCAATGTAAGGAGGTTCGCTCTCGCTTTACCTCGATATACTGCCCAGCGTTTCGCAAAATTACGAAGTACAAAGTGACTAATTAATATAAAACTAAGTGCACCTAATATCGTGCGAAGGAATAGTAGAAATAATCTTTCATCACCGAGATCAAACATTAATATTGCAGTAAACATGTTGGTTGAGATCATTGCTAAGAACACAAAAATCTGACACTTCCAATATGTACGCATCGGTGGCCTCCTCTTTTTTATCTTTTATCTGGTTGGAGGCCATCATACTGAAAATTAATAAATAGTACCGCAAAACTTGTCCCAAAGAGGCCAACTTGTTAACCTTTTATGGAATTAAAAACGATAAAGTAAGTTAACAAATACACTCTTCTCATCACCAATTTGCTTATAACCATAACTTGGCTTGATCCCGCCCTCAGAGACCTTTTTCTCAAACGTAATAGAGTATCCAAAGTCACTTGTTAGATCGCTATTTCTGTATTCGATAGCTGGTACAATTGTAAAGTCACCTAAATAATTAAGACGCATGCCCAAGGCTGATGTATCATATTGTGTAGTTGAAGCGTGGCCAGAAAGCTCTAAGCTGTCATATAGCACACCAACTTCAGCAAATATTTGCAACGAGTCAGAAAAGGTTAAATTCAAGCCAAATTCCATTTCTTTCTGCTCAACCGTGTTCTGCTCTTTTGAAGCAATGCGGTAATCTACCCGAAAATACGCAGTCGCAGTATCTACATAGCTGGACTTTGTTGGCGTAATATCAATGGCCTTACGGTAATTAAGTCCCACACCAAAGTCAGCCACTGCATTGTCTACATCTATATAGATTGCATCGATACCAAAGCCGCCCGCCATCACATTTGACGCTTCAACATTGATATTTTCCTCAAACGTGTTGGCTTGCACAGTCGCTCCAGCCAACAATAAAGCAAGTGATAACATAGCTTGTGTTTTCTTTTGTAGTGACGCTCTCATTTTTCTTTCCTTTATTTTCATTACTTGTTTTGTCTGGAAAAAATAATAACGAGATCCGCTGCACTCGAGTTGTAGATAATGACGAGCGGTAAAAGAAAGTGATAAACGTAAAATATTGAGGATGAACGTATACTTGTTACAATCAGATCTCTATAACTATAAAGGAAAGGCAATACTATGAAGCTCGGCATTGCACTTGGCGCGTTAGCGCTGGCTGTCTCTTCAGCTTATGCAACTGAATATCAGGCCTCTGAACGCGCAGTTAAGCTCGCTCACGATAACATCCTAATTGATACACACATCGACGTTCCATATCGTATTAAAAATAAGTGGGATGACGTTAGCCAAGCGACCGAAGGCGGTGACTTTGATTATCCTCGTGCGGTAAAAGGTGGTCTAAACGCGCCATTTATGTCTATTTATATTCCTGCTAATTTAGAATTTGAAGGTAAGGGAAAAAGCTATCAGCTCGCCAACCAACTGATTGATGGTATGGAAGCATTAGCACATCGCGCGCCAGACAAATTTGCAATGGCATATAATACCGATGATATATACCAACAGTTTAGCAACGGTATTATGTCTATCGCGATGGGAATGGAAAATGGCTCACCGATTGAAGGTGAGATGAAAAACCTAAAGCATTTTTATGACCGCGGTGTTCGCTACATCACGTTAGCTCACTCTCAGAGTAATCATATTTCTGACTCTTCTTATGATATTCGCCGCAAGTGGAAAGGCTTGAGCCCATTTGGCAAAGAGCTTGTTGTTGAAATGAATAAGATTGGGATGCTTATTGACGTATCACATATTTCCGATGACGCGTTTTATCAGGTAATGGAAATTTCAAAAGTGCCCGTCGTTGCTTCACACTCATCTCTTCGTAAATACACGCCGGGCTTTGAACGCAACATGGATGACGACATGCTTAAAGCCTTGGCCAAAAATGGTGGCGTTATCCAAATAAACTTTGGCTCAAGCTTTGTAACAGCAAAAGCTGGCGCTTGGTATGATAAGCGAGAAAAAGCACAAGAAGCAGCTAAAGGTAAAGACACGACTGACTTTAGAGCTGCGTTTAGAGCTAAAAATCCATTTCCGTTTGCAACCCTTGATCAAGTACTCGACCACATCGACCATGTTGTGAAGTTAATTGGTATCGACCACGTCGGGATCGGTTCTGATTACGATGGTGTGGGAGACTCACTACCAGTTGGTCTGAAAGATGTATCTACCTACCCAAATCTTGTACAAGGCCTTTTGGATAGAGGTTACAGCGATTCTGATATCAAAAAGATTTTAGGCGGTAACACCTTGCGCGTATGGAAACAAGCTGAAGCTTACGCAAGCAAGTTTACGAGATAACCACAGCATTTATAAGGTGTGCTACTTAGCACACCTTATAAACTAACTTTAAACTTTAAATTGAGATAACTCTTCCACTAATTTACAAGTTACTCGCAATACATCATCGGAAATTTGGTGCGTTTCTCCAGATAGTCGCTCGCCATCCAATGTCTTGTCATTTAAGTCCGTTAGATTGCTGCTAATTTCAGTCGATACGCAGTTTTGTTGCTGTGTTGCATGAGCCGTTTGCTCTGATAGTTCCGTTACTTTTACCGCACTTTGCGCTATTAACTCTAATAACTCTGTCGCCTTAGCAAAGCTTTCCACAGCAACATCCACATACTCTTTACCATCTTCAATCGTCTTCTGTGAATCTTCAACACTATGTGAAAATGCTTCTAACATCTTTTGAATGTCATTAGTACTGTCTTGTGTTCGAGTGGCTAGTGACCTTACCTCATCAGCAACAACTGCAAAGCCACGACCTTGCTCGCCAGCCCTCGCCGCTTCAATAGCTGCGTTGAGTGCCAACAAATTAGTTTGCTCGGCAATTCCTCGAATAACATCAAGCACTTGAGTAATATTTTCTGAATTTTTTTGTAACGCCATAGAGCTTGCTAATGCAGCCTGCATATTATCTGCAAGCTGCATTATTTTTTGCTTTGAGTCGGTTAGAACCGTTTTACCTTGTGCAGCATAGCGGTGTGAGGATTCAGCTTCTTTGAGAGAGTTTTCAGCTACGTGTGAAACCTCTTCACTAGTATGACTTAGCTGGTGAATGGCACCTAATATAGCGTGCGAAGCATTACCAAGTGAATCAACTAAATCGTGGCTTTGAGTCGCATATTTACTTAGTTTTGATGATAGTTTGGATAATTCCCCCCCGTCTGTGACTACAGCGGTCACCATGGCTTGTAAACTTGCAAGAAAATGATTGAAGTTGCGAGACAGCTTTGCAAACTCATCGTTACCTTTGGTCTCTATCCTACCTGTCAAATCACCATCACCAGAAGCGATCTCGGCGATTCTGTCTGAAACAAAATTAATTTGGTTGGCTAACTGCTTTGGGATCCAGTAGGCTATCCAACATGCAATGGAGAGTAATAGGAATGCCCCCACACCCAAGCTCCACTTGAGTTGTGTCACCTCGGAAATAACTTGTGCTCGACTAGCAGCAGACTTTGCATCAGCAAACTCTCCGGCCTCATCAAGTAACCCTCTAACTGCACTGAATAATTTCGCAGACTCTAGCCGCAATACCTTGTCTTCGGGCGCTGTGATACTCGAAGATGTCACTCGGTACCAGTTTTGAAATTTTGTATCGAACGTAGAAAATGCGTTTAATTCGCTACGGTGAAGCTGCATAAATTGAATATACTTTTGATGGCGCTGTTTTACTTGTTGTGCGTTTTCTTCAAAATCATCTCGCCTGTCTTCCCCTGCGAGTAACATCAAATATGCCTCTTGAGCTTGGTAGAAGTCACGGTCAGCGTTGAGTACGACAGACACAGCACGCAAGTAGTTTTCAGTTTGTACTTCAAGTGCAGATTGCACCTTACTCAATAACGTTGTTAGACCAAAAAATACAAATAGCAGCAGGATCGCCAGCATCACGGTAGGCAATGAGCTTTTAACTCTAATACTATGTAAATTCATAATCAACAGCCTTACAAAAACAGATAGTTAAAGCCTAGACTATATGGAGATTTATAGACAAATAATTCATTTTCTAGTGGCAAGATAAGAGAAGTATTACTAATACCAAATTAACCTTAGTACTTGCTCAATTTGAAGGAGTAAATCTGATGCTAACTGCGTTAAAGATTTCTTATTTAGAACAACTAAATGACCTGAGCCTCGGATGATTAAGATAATTGGTATAAGACAGGATGATGTTCATGAGTATCGATTTATCAAAAAATAACCAAGCAGAATTACAGAGGATATCTTGTATTTGATTGAGAGTAAGCTGGAGGCTTTATTGGATATGAACTGGATGTGTTTAGAACATAATCTTGAACGACTAGATTCTAAAGTATTGGTTGCGGGAGCCGGATTTGAACCGACGACCTTCGGGTTATGAGCCCGACGAGCTACCAGGCTGCTCCATCCCGCGCCTGTATTTTTTAGAACTTATTATCGTCGGGTACCGACGACCTTCGGCTCTTTCAGGTTTAGTGAGTCCGACGAATGATTTATCATTCTGCTCCATCCCGCGCCTGAATTTGTACTTATTTTTAAGTCTTTGTACAAGAGACTAATACAGCCAAAAAATATTGGTTGCGGGAGCCGGATTTGAACCGACGACCTTCGGGTTATGAGCCCGACGAGCTACCAGGCTGCTCCATCCCGCGCCTGTATATTTTTAGAACTTATTATCGTCGGGTACCGACGACCTTCGGCTCTTTCAGGTTTAGCGAGTCCGACGAATGATTTATCATTCTGCTCCATCCCGCGCCTGAGTTTGTACTTATTTTTAAGTCTCTGTACAAGAGACTAATACAGCCAAAAAATATTGGTTGCGGGAGCCGGATTTGAACCGACGACCTTCGGGTTATGAGCCCGACGAGCTACCAGGCTGCTCCATCCCGCGCCTGTATATTTTTAGAACTTATTATCGTCGGGTACCGACGACTTTCGGCTCTTTCAGGTTTAGCGAGTCCGACGAATAATTTATCATCCTGCTCCATTCCGCGCCTGTATATTCTTTAAAAGGACTTCCTTTTGAAGAGGTCGCTATAATAATGGATTAAAATTTTATTGCAAGGGATTTAGCGCATAAAAGCTTTCAAATGCGCAAAATTCCTACAAACACGGCGCTGGCACCTAACTAGTCTACGATCCTATTATGCGGACTGATCAATTTTTGCCATTGCCAATCAGGATGCCCCATCACGATAAAATCTGGATTTTCTGTCGTTTCTCGTTGGTTATATGTAAGCGGATTGAACTCAGAATCAGTAATGCACCCTCCCGCTTCTTCAATAATCACCTGTGATGCCCCCGTGTCCCACTCACCGGTAGGCCCGACACGTAAAAAGCAATCAGCCTTACCTTCTGCAATAATGCAGGCTTTTAACGAACACGAACCCAGCGCGACCGTATCAAACTGGCTATTTAAATACTGGCTTACGGCTTCGAGCTTTTGCCTACGACTAACCGCGAGAGTAAGGGTTTCTCTAGGTGAAACGAAAATACGTTCGCTATCACCACCATCTTTACGCTTAAAAGCTCCATTGTCTTTGCTAGCATAATAGGTCACTCCTTGTGACGGCCAATAAATAACACCTAACACGGGATGGTTATCCTCAATCAAAGCGATATTGACCGCAAAGTCTCCACTTTCAAGAATAAACTCCCCAGTTCCATCCATGGGGTCGAGTAACCAATATCGCTGCCAGTGTTGACGTTCGTGTAGAGGAGGAATGGGGGTTTCTTCAGACATGACTGGAATATCAGGCGCAATTTTAGCAAGCCCTGCCATGAGCACTTCATTGGAAGCAAGGTCTGCGGCGGTAACCGGAGTATGATCCGACTTTTCTTTTTTACCAATATCTTCTGCCTGATAAATTGACATAATAGCTTCACCAGCACGTTGTGCTAGCGCAATACAAGGCTCTAAAAACGACTGCAATTTACGCCTCCAAGTTCAAGTGTGCTTTCAGTAACAATAGTGCAGCAACACTTCTTGCTTCAGTAAAGTCCTCTTGATGTAGCAACTCCCCTAACTTATCCAATGGCCACTTCACAACTACCAAAGGCTCAGGTTCATCACCTTCTAACTGTTCTGGGTATAGCTCACTGGCGACCAGAATGTGCATCTTAGCATTGAAGTAGCTTGGAGCTAGGGAAACGACTTTGAGATCAGAAAAAGCATTTGCGCCAAAGCCAACCTCTTCTTTTAGTTCCCGGTTTCCAGCCTCAATGGGAGTTTCACCAGGGTCAATCAAACCTTTGGGAAAACCTAACTGATAGTCGTGTGTTCCTGCACAATACTCTCTTACTAATAATAGCTCATTCTCAGCTGTTATTGGCACTATCATTACCGCACCTCGGCCACCACCACGAACTCTTTCATATTCGCGCTGCTCTCCATTAGAAAATGATAAAGAAAGGGCTTCTACTGTAAATAGCTTACTTTTTGCAACGACATCGCATGCTAAAATTTCAGGTGGTGTTGGGTGCTTTTTGTGTGACATAAATTATTATTTGCTATCATGACCAATAATCTAATCATAAAGCCTTTGAAGTTAAATGCCTATGCTAAATTGGTCAAATATCGATACCGTGTTGTTAGATATGGATGGCACATTGCTGGACCTCCATTTTGATAATCATTTTTTTCTCGACGTTGTGCCTAAAGCACATGCCAAACGTCAAGGACTCACGTTAGAGGCTGCCAGAGCTGATATTCTTGCACGCTATGAAGCCGTGATGGGTCAAATTGAGTGGTATTGTCTAGATTATTGGCAAGAGCAGCTCCAACTCCCCATTATGGAACTCAAACGTGAAGTGCAACATTTAATATCCGTTCGTGATGATGTACCTGAATTCTTAGACGCACTAAGAAAAAGTGGCAAACAGCTTATTTTGTTAACCAACGCACACCCAAATAGTTTAAGTCTCAAGATTGAACGCACTCAATTTGATCAATACCTAGACAAGTTAGTGTCAACCCATGAGTACGGTGTAAGTAAAGAAAGTCAGGAGTTATGGCATCAAGTAGAGCAAGACTTAGGCTTTGATAAGTCTCGAACTTTATTTGTCGACGATAGCATTAGCGTGCTAAATGCCGCCAAAAAGTTTGGCATTGGCCACTTACTCGCGGTGGCCAATCCAGATAGTCAGCAACCAGCGCGAGAGGTCAAAGAATACCTCTCAGTCTCTGACTATCGCACTTTGCTACCTATCTATTAAGCAGGGTAACGGGCTTTTAAGCCATCATACACTTGTGTTTTAAAGTCTGGATGTGCGGTGTCTAGGCTTTTTACTACTTCAACTAAGTGCTCGTTATCTTCTTTGCCATTCCATACTTTAATATATGAACCATCTTTATAACCATGGTCTTGGCGGAAGAAGTTAAGGGTGTTTTTACCGACATATCCGCGGTATAGGTCATCAATAGACATCCCAATTTGCTGCATACAACCGGCAAACGCGTGCGCATCAAACTCACGCTTTGTTACTGCGGCACTTGCTAGTAGCTCAAGTGTCTCCTTGAAGTCTCCCGCCTTAATTGGCTTTGCCAGCTCTTGCTCTAGCTGCGATGCAAGTTGCTCAAATGCAGTTTCACCATCAATACGCAAAGACAAGCCAAAGTGAAAAATATCAACCAACTCTAAAATTACTTGTTCTGTATCTGGCGTTTGTTTCTTCCACCATTTCCAGCCGTAATGATCTAGCATTTCTGCACACTCAACCCAAATTGCACGGTACCATTCAAACCCTTGTTCAAACCACTGTTGGTGTACTTTGGTATTCATGGCATGTTGCATTTCTAGCATTACCACAAGCTTAGTGATGTTAGCAGACATTGTGCTCTCTCTTCATGGAAATCAATTACGGACGATATCATACCGTAGTGAAAGATTTTCGCCATAACTTAGGTCTTCTGAGTCGAATTCAATTGCAAACCTCAGGAACTTTTATGCGTCAACTTATTTTCTTTTTCATCTTGGCTTTTTCAGCTTTTCTTAGCGCTGCTGAGGTCACCAATATTGCAGCAGCCCCTGAAAAAGTCAGTCCACTTCTGCCTGGCATCAATGCTCCAGCACTGCACCTTAAAGATAAATCTGGCAACACGATAGATTTAGCAGCACGTTACAGGGAAAAAATCAGTGTACTTGTGGTCTATCGTGGCGGCTGGTGCCCATATTGCTCAAGACAGCTTGCAGGGATCCAGGAAATTGAGTCGCAGTTGGTCAAGATGGGCGCCCAAATCATTGCCATTTCCCCGGACTCACCTGAGGCGCTAGCAAAAAGCACCGTAGCGTCACCCCATTACCAACTGTTGTCTGATAATGAGATGCAGATGAGCCAAGCACTTGGGCTTGCTTATTTTTTAGACGACAATACTGCACTGGCATACCGTAATAAGCTTGGCGTAAATTTTGTCGATTTAGACGGCAAAGACAAAGTTGCTTTACCAGTGCCTGCGGTATTTGTAATTGATAAAAAAGGCTTAATTCAGTTCCAATATGCAAACCCTAATTACAAAGTACGATTGGACGAAAGCGTATTACTGGCCGCAGTAAAAGCCGCAAGCCAGCTCTAAACCTCTCAACCTCAGGTAACTATAAAAAATGGAGTCTAGGACTCCATTTTTTTAGCGATTCTCTAAACGGTTGTAATCAAATAACCCATATTCAACACCACGTGTTTGCTCGGCAATTTTGTGGATTAAGTCGCTATAGCGCCAAAATTCGGGGTGAGTTCTACGAATACCATATTGCGCTCGTAGCGCAAGGTAGTCAGGTTCACTCGTCATTTGACTAAATAATGATACAAAGTCCTCTTGCGCTGCTTTGTTTTCTAAGTACCAAATTGCTTCGGGGTAATCGCCAATAAAACCTGGGACTATTGTCGCCGTGTCTTCAGCATATGCTCTTTGGCCCTCTTCATTGAGTAAGCTTGAAATATTGAAGTGCGCATTGTGGTGTAATAATGAGAACGCTTGATGTGAACCGTCACTTTGCTTAGTAATGATAAACGAAACCTGAGGTAACAGATTAATTGCTTCCACGGGCATACTGTTTAGTGCTTGTAGAGGTTTTCCGACAACACGGTAGTCGTAATCCTTATTAAGAACAGGTTCGAGCACCGTATGCAATTGCTGATATAGTTCTTGCTTGGGGTCGTCAGTTTTGTATTTTATGCCCGTTGGCGCACCTATCAGAGACTTGCGGTTAATAAACTCGCTTAAACTCAAATGTGATTTGCGATACCAGTGACGCTTAATTTCTTGACGGTGGCTAAGCGGCAACAAGTTTAAAAAGTTTTGTTCCCCCTCTAGCCTTAAGAAGTCCATATATAAGCGAGTTATCAGCTGATGGCCAATGTTGCCATACACATCAAAACCCGCTACCAGCAAATAGTGAATGCGCTCAAACAGAGCATAATCGAGTACCCAAGTAGTTTTAGGTGGTTGACCGATAAATCCTTTCACAACTGTCGCACTGTCAAAATGACGGAAGATGGTTAGCGCAGCATTAGGGTTTTCTCCTTCACCGCGCCAGATTAAGTCCATATTGAGGCGCTGGCCATCAGCAAACATCGTTTCCGCAAGTGCTGTTTTGGCACGTAAATAGTCTTGTTGCTTACTTGCATATTTTGCCCAACTAGAAAGTGGCAACGCATTACTTTGCTCCGCCGCAGGCAAGACCAAATCCTCGTCGTGTTTTAACAGCAGTTGATTAACGGCTTCATTGCTGTTTTTTTCAGGGTCAACAAATGCCACCCAAAAGTGATCATTAATAACATTCAGTGCGATTTGACCACGGCAAACAGGCCCTTTGATAAACCCTTTAACAATAAGCTCAGCTTCATCTAGCATGAACTGATAACGGGATTTAACTGGAATGTCTTTGAATACTTTGAATGGGTTTGCTGCAAGCTCGGGTTCATAGCCAGGCAGTGATTGTACTTGATAATCAGCAGCATAAAACTGCTGGTGTAAACGAGCTAGCTTAGCGTCATCGAGCGCTAATGGCATGTGTGTTTTTGACAAAATGGTGCTGCGGACTTGCATCAAACGATAATAGACTCTATCTATTTTTGGATCATCAAACGGTCTCACTGCCTTCACTAACGCAATCGGTTGCCCAGGGGGAGTGCTGGAGCGCACCAATTGAAAAAATGAACCATCATCACTTTTTGGAAAATAGATGTGGGCAAGATACCAATGCTCAAAAATATAGCGTGCTGCTAAGCGATGCTTATTGGTATCTTGATTTAAAAATTGCTCCCATTTTGCCACTTCTTTTTGATCAACATCGCTTGGTTCGGCTATTTGCTGCATTTTGCTGCCATTTTTTAGCCACTGTTCAAGTGTTTTAAACTCATCATGGCTCAGAGCGGGCAGCCCGTAAGGCATACCGGCATGTGGCTGTTGCTTCGCCAGTGCAGAGAACTCATCCATGGTTGGACAGGATTGCTCCCTATCAAGAGAAAAGTCAAACTCTTTACCCAATATACCTTGCTTCGGGAAGGGGTGAGACATTTTGAGCAGCAAACTGTTGTAGAGCACACTACCTGCAAGGTTGCTATAGTCAGACTGTTGGCGCTCATTCAGTACTGCTGTGAAGCCTCGTTCACGCCATTGTGTTGTAGTTTGTGCATCAAATAACAAGCGTGTTGGCGTTTGTGCTAGCAGCCGTGTGCCATCGTATACAAGCTCCTTCGAAAGCCCTCTATCGATCCCTTCGGGGGAGGATAGCTTAAGCTGGCAAGGCGCATCATAACAACCATGACACACCACACAGCGGGACTCTAAAATAGGCTTCACCGTGTGCAAATAACGTGTACCGCTTTGATGGTGCTGCTCAATCCGTGCTTGCGGCTGCTCAGGGCCAAACATGTCGTCGTACTTGGAAACGCCGAGCGCCACACAACCCGATAACACAGTGAGCATCAGCGCACAAAACAATACACGTTTAGACATTTACTCGTCCTCGTCATCTAAGCCTAGGTCAAATGTAGGTAACATTTCCATCGGAGGAGAAACAAATAATGCCTCACCTTCGGTGCTCAATACAGCGCTAAGTACGGGACCTCGGTTAAGCAACAGTTGCAGTTGATGGCCTGCTTCTAGCAACGCGGTGACATTCGCACTGATATTAAGAAGCTCATAGTCATCAATATGCAAGCTGATATTTTCATCTTCTTTAGGGTTCTGACATAAGTGAGCAAGTAAGTTCTCACTCAAGATCACAGACACTTCGGCGTCTGGAACATTAACGTCACGATTTTCAATATTGTCATCTAACAAAAAAAGCGGTAGTGACAAGGGGGTATCTTGTTGTAATTCCATCAAAGGTTACCATCTGAGTATTTACTTTATATTAGCACAGCTAGATGGCTGATAGCTGAAAAAGAGCGCAACAAAGCGCCCCATTTACCAAGGTAAGGTTTCACCGTTAGAGTGCCAAAAGCCTCCACTATTTTCGATGTTCAAGTGTTCAATTCTTTTAATTAAACGCTCAGCGGCGACATCCGGGGTAATATCTCCAGCAAACCCAACCATTTGCGTTTGCACAAACCCCGGATGGAACAGTCCAACCGAAATTCCCTGATTTTTTAGTTCATGAGCCATGCTCACGCTCGCAGCATTGAGTGCCGCTTTTGACATACGATAACCAATATATCCACCAGAACCATTATCAGCAATGGAACCCATTCGGCTGGTTATCATCGCAACTTTACTGCCTGCACTGAAGTTCTTTAAGAGCGCATGAGTAACCCGAATTGGCCCCATCGCATTGACATGAAACTGTTGCTCAAGAGTTTTAAAATCCATATCTGCGAGCGTTTCATTGTGGAACACCCCAGCGTTGTTCACCAGCACATCCACTTGTTTTGTGCCCAGTGCCGCCAGCAGCTTTTTAACGCCATTTTCTGTAGCAACATCAATATTTTCAATCGTGTTGATCCCTAATGCTTCTAGCTCTTCTGAAGTATTACGAACAACAGCCGTTACCTCACAGCCTAACGCTTGATATTGCTTACAAAACTCTAATCCAATCCCACGATTTGCACCTGTCACCAAAACATGCAATGCCATATCCTTCTCCTCATTTTATTGCTCAAAGTATTACTATTGGTGTGAGTGTACCAAACTCAAGATCAATCGAGCCTGAATTTATAAGTCACGAAAAATCGATACAATAGTCATACTAGGGTGAAAAGTCAGATTTTATGCGCAAATATCATCCGTTGCAGACTCAAGCATAGAAAAAACCGCCCCTTGTGGATCTGTAATGACACAAAACCGCCCAACTTCAGGCACATCTGTTGGTGGCACACATATTTCACCACCTAGCTTTTGCGCGTGCGCTGCTTTACTGTCACAATCTAATACAGCAAGGTATACCATCCAATGTGGCGGAATATCCTCCCCCCACTCTGCAGTCATTTCTATCATCCCTGCAACCGGGTGGTCATCGACTTTAAATAGCGTATATTCCATCTCCCCCATATCTTTGGTTTCAACTTGCCAATCAAATAACGAAGTATAAAAATCGCGACTTTTCTGACTATTTTTACTCACCAGTTCAAACCAATAAGGGGTATTAGCTTCTAGCTGACGTTGTGTGCCGATATGCCCACCTTCTTGCCATAATGCAAAAATGGCACCCCCAGGCTCTTGCAACATTACCATGCGCCCAGCACCAGCTACATCATGGGGCCCTGCCAACACTTTTGCACCTAATTCCACAGCACGAGCCACACTGTTATCGACATGGGTTACTGCAACATAAGCAAGCCAATGACTCACTGCGCCGTTTTTCTGCTGCTCAGCTGTCATCTGATACATCGCAGCTATATCATCGGCGCCTTTTTGCAGCATAGTGTAATAACAATCTTCACCTATCGGCTGATCTAGAATCTGCCAATCGAATAACTGACTATAAAAGGGTTTTGCTGATTTCCAGTCACTTGAGCACAACTCAATCCAACAAAAGTAACCGGGTCTAAATTCGCTGACAACTGACATCACCATTTCTCCAATGAAACCTAGTCAAGTGAATATAGCAGTGTTCTGGTAATAATGAAGTGCTGCTAAGTCAGATAACCAAGGGTTATTCCTTTAATTGACCGTACTTGGGCGAGCGAGGGCCATACAGCAAACCATTTGTTGACCCTGCAGATAGCAAGCGCTGAGATGCCTCTTGTGATACTTCGAAGCCCATATCGAAGGTACTTTCAATCACTTGATTCAGCACTGCACCAATTAAAGCGCCTGCTAGACTGTTATCATTATCATCGCGATCTTCACTACTAGCAGCTTGAGCGTGTCCCTGCCAGATCACTTGACCAGTTTGTAGATCGACTAACTTTGCAGATAATGCAACCTTAGTGTCGCTATCGATCACAATATAAGAAGTTCCATAATCTTGAACTTCAATATACAAAGCAGCATCTGCAGAGAATATCTCGTGCAGCTTGCTAGGCGCTACATTATGAACGTCGTGTGCAATTGCAAGGCCATTACTTTTAAATGTCTCTTGCACTAACGATACTGGAAACACATAGTACCCCGAATCAGCCAGAGGCTGTATTACGGTTGCCATCACACTGTAAGGTGCAATAACTTCATTTGAGTTATTGATTGGCGGTAATACCAAGATGGATTTAGGATCACTTTGAATAAAAGCGCTATAGTCTTGACTTGGTGACGTTTTACAGCCATTTAGCAAAGTCAACGTAACGAATACCAACGCGCACCTGAACCATTTCATATTATTCTCCCTGTGCATTGACCATGAGAAAGTTAATATAGTGCTGAGACTCAGGAAACAGCTGCTTCTCTTGCTCAAAATAACTAAATCCCTTTGTTTGATCACCTTGAAGTAAATGTAAATATCCAAGGTGAGCATACATTCCCGGCGCAGGACTCAATTGGTTAGCTTCAGCACGTGCTATATCAGACTCTAATTCGGCGATTTGTTCATTCAGTGCCGCCATATCGCCACGAAAAAACGCGTAGACATTGCGCTCATAAGAGCCGTAATAATATTGCGGTGTTGTACTTTGACACCCTGACAATACCAATAGCAACACCACCAAAAATATCGTTTTTTTCATAATTTACCTGAATATTAGATTGCGCTAAATGGGTTTATAAAGGCTGCCAATCGCCCTGTTCAATACCATTTACTAAGTTGTTAACCGCTTCACGAATGGCCAAATCCAATACTTTACCGTTTAACGTTGAGTCATAACTGGCAGTACCACCAAACCCTATTACTTCACGATTAGATAAACTATATTCACCAGCGCCTTGTACCGAGTACACAACTTCCGAACTGTTAACATCAACAATATTCAAGTTGACTTTGGCGTACGCAACTTGCGATTTACCTTTACCCAAAATGCCGAATAATTGTTTATCACCAACTTCTTTTCTACCAAACTCAGATACATCACCAGTCACCACAAAATTAGCGCCTTTGATCTTTTGTTTTGCCCCTGAAAAGCCCGCTTCTTGAGAAATTTCACTCATATTTTCTCTATCTAGCACGACAAATCGATTACTTTGTTGCAGATGCGTAGTAAGAATCGTTTTAGCCTGAGAGCCAAGACGATCGGCGCCAGAATTAAAAACACCGTTGAGATAAGCGGAGCGGTTTTGTAACTTACCAACCGCTAACTGGCTCTTCGGGCCATTGTAAGCTTGGTTGTATGTTGCCACTTTTGGGCTCTCGAGTGTTCTTGATGCTTCCGTTGCGCAACCCGCAGTCAGTCCAATAAAAGTTAGCGCAAATACAGTCACGAGTTGTTTGTTCATTGTTTATCTCCTAATGAGGTTCAGGCCTTGTAAAAACAGCCCAGAATAATCTGTGCCTTGTTGCTAACTAATGTAATCAAACTTGATGCGCTTTGATGTTAATTTTTGTTTGTCAAAGGTGTACCTCACACTACATTTGGTGAAGTCGTAACAAGACATACTAAGTATAGCCTTGTGCCACCTGTTTGCCTTTTGCAGCAAAGCGCATTAAACCTAGCTAGGTTTATAGAAAATAGTTATTTATATACAAGGTGTTAAAGAAGAAAGAGGAGAGTGGTGCTTAGTGCCATTAGCGGCACTAAACAAAAAAGGTATGATATTGAAGCCAATTTACACTTTTCTACAAATCAACGTTGGCGCATAACCCCTTCTTGGATAGTAGAGGCCACAAGTTCACCTTGACGATTAAAAAACTGCCCTCTGACAAGACCACGGCCATTAGAAGCACTCGGACTATCCACACTATACAAAATCCACTCATCCATTCTAAATGGACGATGAAACCACATCGCATGATCAATGGTTGCAACCTGCATATTCGGCTGCATAAACGACAGCCCGTGTGGTTGCAATGCAGTTGGCAAAAACTCAAAGTCTGACGCATACGCCAATAAATAGTTATGTATTCGACGGTCGTCGGGCATCTCACCATTAGCTTTAAACCAGACGTTCCTAACCGGTGATTGCTTTTTAGGCTGAAAAGGATTTTGGAAGTTAACTGGGCGCATATCCAAGGGCATTTCTTGCGTAAATTTGGCGCGCAACGTTTCTGGAATTAAGTCTGTATGTTCCTGATAAAAATGAAGCGATGACTTTAAACTCTCCGGCTCTGGTACATCTGGCATTAAGGACTGATGAGACAAGCCTGGCTCATCCCCTTGAAATGACGCAGTCATGTAAAAAATCGGCTTGCCATACTGAATAGCGCTAACTCTGCGTGTGCTAAAACTGCGCCCATCACGAATATTCTCAACATCATAAACAATCGGCTTACTCGCATCTCCTGGACGTAAGAAGTACGAATGGAGTGAATTAACATACCGACCTTCAGGCAAGGTATATTTCGCCGCAGACAATGCCTGTCCCATCACTTGACCACCAAATACTTGCGGAAAGCCCAGATCTTGACTCTGCCCACGGTAGATGCCTTGCTCGATCTCCTCGAGGCTAAGAAGATCCAATAGGTTTTGTAATACTTGACTCATGCTGCGCTCCGAACGTCTAGTAGAACTGGCAATAGTAGATATAATGACGTAATACCTTGACCAATCCAAATACATTGCTCAAATGAGTATAATACATCATAACTCAACCTATTGGACTAACCCATATGGCTTATTGGCTGTTTAAAACTGAACCTGATGCTTTCTCAATTGATGATCTCAAAAATGCACCTGAACAGCGGACTTTTTGGGAAGGGATCCGCAACTATCAGGCTCGTAATTTTTTGCGTGATGAAGTGAAGATAGGCGATTTGGTGTTTATTTATCATTCCAGTTGCAAAGTACCCGCGGTAGTTGGTATTGCCCGAGTGATAAAGGCAGCAACTCCAGATCCTCATCAGTTTGATCTCAACAGTGACTACTACGACCCAAAGTCCTCTACAGATAACCCGCGCTGGGTCGGGGTCACTTTAGCTTATGAGAGGCATTTGCGCCCTGTCACACTTCAAGCCATCAAGGCAAATCCAGCATTAACGGAAATTGCGCTAAAAAAAGCAGGTCGGCTATCTGTCATGCCAGTTGTGGATGTTGAATGGCACGCCATATTAGCAATGTCAGGAGCGAGCTAACGCTTGCTCCTATTTTTATTCCACCCATGTTTAGGGACAATACTGATATAAAGCAGCAAGGCGACCCATGAAAACAATAATGTTCCGATTAGCCACCCATTTTTCTCATGACCTTTCGTGCGTTTACTTCCTGCAACCAAAGTGACAGGAAGCACACACAGCACCGAAGATTAACAGTGGGGTTTCGAACATAACCCTGGCCAATTCACCTCTGATGCCAATACACGCTGTGGCGCGATATAATGTAAAATATCACCTCCACTAATGCGATAATCCAAAGGCGGATTAAGGTCCATATTTAAGCCATTGAGATCATGCGCAACGCCCAATAAGGTCGCGTCATGATGCTGCTTGAAGTAACCAAAAATATCCTCAAAGGTTAAGCTGCCGACCTCAACGGGAATGGTCAAGCTAAATTGTGTGTCACCATGTAGTGTTGATAATAACTCTTCCTGTACTCTACTTGACCCAGGGTCTTGCATGGCACGCACCAAAATTTCAGCAGACATCGACGCTGAACATTCAACGTTGGAACAATGCTCTCTTAATAACAGTGCCTTACTGTCGTCTAAAAAATGGGCTGTGATATGTGCTTCTGGTTTTACAACTCGGCTCAGTTTTAAAGCAGTGGTAAAAGTTTGATTATCGTCGTCACCGTCAATAATGACTTTGTCGGCACGCTCAATATTAATACGGGTTAATTGCTCGTCATCAGTAAAACTTGTTAATCTGGCAAAAGCGACATCTGGATAACTTAATAATGGATGTTCCATCATGTCAGTAACTGCCAGTACTATCTTTCTTTCTTCCCGCTTGTTATCACCTAAAATGTAATCCACCATCTTTTTTGTCCTGACATCATGCCAACCAAAAATTACAATATGATTTTGCAAGTGTGCGAAATCTTTTTCCCCTGTCATGCCTCTTCTCACCCAAAACGTCACAAACTGTCCAGCTTTCCCTAACAACACACCAAATAGCGCTAGGCCAAATGGGATCTGTATTGTAGCCACAACCAAACGCCCAAAGTCTGTTGTTGCACTAAAGTCGCCATACCCAACCGTCGAGGTCGTCACGACGTAATAATAAAAAAATGTACTTAGTGGCAATAACGCCGTTTCATTACTGAGCCATAATAGCCCCCATGTCACCGACATGTGAATAAGCGTTGCCATAAACAGCAGCTGCCAACTGGCTTTATCGACATGAGCTCGCATCAAAACAACTAAGCGCTTAAAAAATATAGGCATATTACTTCCCTATCATATACATACTGCTACCATACTGTAGATTTTACCCAAAAAACAACACGACATATCGACTTCTTTGATATAGTCTTAGAAAAGGTTACAAGAAGTAATGAGGGGTTAACATGGCTGGTGTATTGGCCTCAGTAGATCAACGCACGCAACTGGTGGGTGAAAACCGCCTTGAACTACTATTGTTTCATCTTCATAGTCGCCATTTTTTTGCGCTTAACGTCTTTAAAGTAAAAGAAGTCGTTAAACTCCCTCACCTCAATAAGATGCCTAATGCCCATCCCAAAGTGTGCGGTGTAACCAATATCCGCGGAGAGTCGATCCCAGTTATTGATCTGCGCCAAGCTATCTGTATGCCGCCATGCGAACGAGATAAAGATTGCAATCTAGTCATCACCGAATATAACCGCTCGGTTCAGGCCTTTTTAGTTGGAAAAGTCGACCAAATAATTAACACCACTTGGTCAGACATTATGCCGACCCCCAAATCTGTTGGTCGTAACCACTACCTTACTGCATTGACTAAAATACAACGCAGTGGTGTAGAGCATATTGTTGAAATCATTGATGTAGAGAAAGTGTTAGCTGAAATTGTTGAGTACACCGTCGAGATCCCACAAGGTATTCTTGATAAAGCCATTATCAATGAATTTCATGGTCGCAAGATTTTACATGCGGATGACTCCCCTACCGCACGCAGACAAGTGGCCGATACATTAGCGCAGCTGGGAATCGAGATAATCCCAGCGACTGATGGCCAAGAGGCGCTGAATGTACTAAAACACTGGGCCGATGAAGGCATTGATGTACAAAACGAACTCTTAGCAGTTATCACCGACGCCGAGATGCCCGTTATGGACGGGTATCGCCTGACTTATGAGATCCGTAACGATAGTCGTCTAAAGGATCTTTACGTCATCCTTAATACCTCACTGAGCGGCAGTTTCAATAATGCTATGGTCGAAAAAGTTGGATGTAATGCCTTCTTGTCAAAATTTCAGCCCGACTTGTTAGTGACCGAAGTGCAGAGCCGCCTGAAAGACGTGTTAGAAAACAAATAAACACTGTATAAAAAAACAGTTTTATTTTTCTTATAAATCATAGCGTTGCTTTTCTAAGCCTTGCTTTACTTAGCGAGATGCTGGGATTTAACCCAGTGACTCGGTATACTTGCCATCATTTGAGCAAATAGGCAAAGCAATGGACGTATCAGAACTACTCGACGGCCTTAACGACAAACAGCGCGATGCAGTCGCAGCTCCTCTGCAAAACATGTTAGTGCTCGCGGGCGCGGGGTCAGGTAAAACACGAGTACTTGTTCACCGCATTGCTTGGCTTATGCAAGTTGAACATGCCTCGCCGTTTAGTATTTTCGCGGTAACTTTTACCAACAAGGCTGCCAAAGAAATGCGTGCGCGCGTCGAGGCAACGATAAGTGCTCCTGTTGGTGGTATGTGGATTGGTACCTTCCACGGCCTTGCTCACCGAATGTTACGCGCCCATCATCGTGAAGCAAAACTGCCTGAGTCGTTTCAAATCTTAGACAGCGATGATCAACAGCGGATGATCCGCCGCTTGCTCAAAGCTATGAATATCGATGAGAAAAAATGGCCACCTAAACAGTTAAGCTGGTATATCAGTGCTCGAAAAGATGAAGGGTTAAGGCCAAAAGATATTCAAGCATATGATGTCAATGAACAACTGATGTTAAAAGTTTACAGCGCTTATCAAGATGCTTGCGACAGAGCCGGCTTGGTTGATTTTGCTGAGATCTTACTCCGCTGTTATGAACTGTTACAGCAACAACCGACTTTATTGCGTCATTATCAACAGCGATTTCGCCACATGCTGGTAGACGAATTCCAAGATACCAACAGTATTCAATACTTATGGTTACGCCTGCTTGCTGGAAGCGAAAACAACATCATGATCGTAGGCGATGATGACCAAAGTATATATGGTTGGCGCGGTGCAAAAGTTGAAAACATCAAACGATTCCTAGATGACTTTAACGCACAGACCATTCGCCTTGAGCAAAATTACCGCTCTACCGCGACGATTCTAAAAGCATCAAATGCGCTAATTGAAAATAATTCAGAGCGTATGGGAAAAAGCCTATGGACGGACGGTAATCAAGGTGAACCCATTTCAATTTACGCGGCTTTCAATGAGCTTGATGAAGCAAGATTTGTCGTGGGTAAAATCAAGTCATGGCTGCAAGCTGGTAATGCGCTGAGCGACAGCGCGGTGCTGTATAGAAATAACGCACAATCACGGGTATTAGAAGAAGCACTACTGCAAGAAGGACTAAAGTACCGGATCTACGGTGGTATGCGCTTTTTCGAACGCCAAGAAATAAAAGATGCGCTTTCTTACTTACGCATTATCAGTAACCGTAACGATGATGCCGCCTTTGAGCGCGTTATTAATACTCCAGCACGGGGGATTGGTGATAAAACCCTAAGTCATATTCGCGACTGTGCACGTCATGAATCCTTGTCACTTTGGGATGCAGCAAAAGCAGTGCTGGCGCAAAAACATTTGGCAGGGCGAGCCGCCACCGCAGTCACTAAGTTTATCGACTTAATCGAACAACTAGACGACAAAATCACTGAACTGGAACTTGCGCAGCAAGCACAGACAGCGATTGAACAGTCAGGTTTGATGGCTATGTATCAAGCAGAAAAAGGCGAAAAAGGCCGCGCACGAGTAGAAAACTTGGAAGAACTCATCAGCGCCTGTGGTCAGTATGAACTGCCTATTGATGAAGACTTCACTTCACCGCTACAGGGCTTCTTAGCCTATACCTCATTAGAAGCTGGTGAAGGCCAAGCAGACGAGCACGAGGATGCAGTGCAAATGATGACGCTGCACTCAGCTAAAGGTCTAGAATTCCCCTTAGTATTTATGGTTGGTGTGGAGGAAGGCATGTTTCCATCACAGCAAAGTAATGAAGAGTCCGGTCGACTAGAAGAAGAGCGCCGCCTCTGCTACGTTGGTATGACACGCGCCATGGATAAGCTTTACATTAGCCATGCAGAAAGTCGGCGTTTATATGGTCAAGAAAAGCACCACAGCCCATCACGTTTCCTCCGAGAAATCCCTGAAGACTGTATGGAAGAGATCCGAATTAAAACGCAAATCTCTCGCCCTGCAAATACGGGGAGATTCAGCCCTTCAATCAGCCATGCAACTTTTGAAGAAAGTGGCTTCAACCTTGGACAACGTGTACTACATGCGAAGTTTGGTGCAGGCACCGTATTGAATTACGAAGGCGCAGGAGCGCAATCACGTATTCAAGTCAATTTTGATGACGTGGGTAGCAAGTGGTTAGTGACAGCCTATGCTAGATTACAAGCACTCTAACCTCCCAACCTTACTCAAACAGCTTGCTGATGCCCGCCATCGGCAGCTGTTGCTCGTCACTGGTCGCCAAGCTTGGTGTTATCAACAATCTGAACAACTGCTTACGCAATCAAGTGACTGTTTGGTGCTCAGTAATAACCAATTACTTAGCCAAGCAATATGGCCGGATCACTTACATCAAATACTTGGACAAGAGTTTGACCACCTAATTTACGATGGCTTTAGTGGGATTCTCCCCAACAAAATCGCAGCAGCTGCCGGTACCGTAAAAGCGGGCGGTTTGTTTGTACTACTACTTCCTGAGTTGAGCGAGCTGGAACACTGGATAGACTCCGCAATTCAACGCTGGAGTTCAGAGGGGTATGCGCCAACACACAGCTACTTTTTAAACCGATGGCAGCAACTATGGCAGCACCAACCAGCTTGGCAAATTAGCGAAAAACACGAAAGCTCGCTGCCCAAAAATTACCACCCATCGGGCCCGACGACGTGCGGTATCGAAGCGCAGCAACACGTATTATCCCGCATCACTAGTGCACTAATAAATAACCATACTCCTATCTTGCTCAGTGCCGATCGCGGACGCGGTAAGAGTGCGCTTTTAGGGTTACTAGCAGCAAAGCTGCCTGAACAACCATTTGTTATTTGCAGCCGTCATTTCCATGCTTTGCACAGTTGTTTTGCGATGCGTGCGAATACACTCAATCAGCCCGTCAAGCACAATAGCAAAACACTCGCCAATCTAAGTTATCTAGCACCAGATGCGTTACTACAGCAAGCGCCATCTCTGGATAGCAATACGATTTTGTTAATAGACGAAGCAGCCACACTGCCAGTGCCTTTTTTAATTCAAGTTGCGCAGCTTGGCTTTCGTTGTGTATTTTCGAGTACCTTAGTAGGTTATGAAGGAAATGGCCGGGGCTATACCTTAAGGTTTAAACGCCACCTTGCCACCCACTACCCAAAACATCTTGATTTCACTCTAACATCACCTATTCGTTATGCGTCCAATGATCCATTAGAGCAACAAATTCGGCGGTTATTCGCATTAGAGTGTAAAATCAAACCGCCCTCCTCCTCTTATCAGTACTCAATGCGCGCAATTACACAAGCCGAATTGGCTACGAATAACACATTGCTTGAACAGGTGTTTTCTTTGTTAGTATTGGCGCATTATCAAACCAGTGTTGATGATTTGAGACAACTGTTAGATGCACCAGATCTGTACCTGTACGGCGCTTTTTGCGATGATCAGTTGGTAGCAATTTGTCTCGCGGTATTAGAAGGCGGAATGCCTGACCCATTGGCGCAGGATATTATCAATGGTAAGCGCAGGCCAGCTGGGCACCTGATGTCACAACAGCTCGCCACCACCTACGGCGATCGCCACTTTGTTAGCGCTCATCATGCTCGCATTATCCGTATTGCAGTACACCCAGATATGCAGCGTCGCGGGATTGGCAGCCAACTATTAAGCGCTGTTGAGAACTCGTTGCCTAGGCATATCAGCGCAGTTGGTACCAGTTTTGGCCTCACCACCGAGTTGCTGACATTTTGGCATCAGCAAGGATACCAACCTTTAAAAATCGGTTTTAAACAAGATAAAGCCAGCGGTGAATATGCCTTGATTGCTCTAAAGCCCAGAAAAGAGCCAATATCGGCTTCTTATCAAGCGTTATTTAGGCAAGGGTTTGTCTACCAGTTACGTACGACTTATCAACACCTTGATACTAGTACCGTCACAGCGGTCTTGGCGACACTACAATCACAGCAAGTAAGTAGTGAGCAACTGAGCTACCTGCACTTTCTTTCACAAAGTACACCTAATGAACAACAAATATGCCCCTTTTTATGGCAACTTGTCACACTACAACCAATATTAGTTAAAAGCTTAACTAATATTTCCTCAGAATTAATTATTAGGCTAGTATTACAGCAGCATGCAACCCAAGTCGTACAGCAAATGCTAGGACTTTCTGGTAAAAAAGCATTAGTTATTAAATTAAGAGAGGCCTTACAGCAAGTATATGAATATTTCCGGCATTAAACTGCTGCTGTTGGCAGTCATGATTCTGAGCTCGAGCCTTCCGTTATCTGCCAAACAAGCGGTCAAAATGGGAATGTCGACGGCACTTTCAGGACCAGCCCAGGAGATTGGTCAGCAGTTAAAAGCCGGTGCAGAGTTACACTTGGATCACTATAATCAGCATAAACCGGCTGACGCGTTGCCTGTGACGCTCGAAGCCTTAGACGATGGTTATGAACCGCATAAAACCGTCATCAATGCACGCAAGCTTATTTATGAACACAAAGTAGATGCGTTATTTGGAGTAATGGGCACCCCCACCTCTTATGCAATTAAGCCCATACTAGAGCACTCCCACATCCCTTTATTAATGCCGTACACAGGCGCTGAGTTTTTACAAAACCCTACTACCTTCGATGTATTCAACCTACGCGCCAGCTACAATAAAGAAACCCAAGATATCATTCACTACTTTGTAGATGAGCTAAAATTCAAACGTATTGCTTTACTTATTCAAGCAGATGAATTTGGCTTAACGGTTGAAAAAGGCCTGACCAAAGCCTTGTCAGAACATGGCATGCGGCCTGTTGTTATTACACGCTTTAGGCGTAATAGTGACGATATAGATAAAGCACTGAAACGAGCTAAGCGCCATAAAATAGAGGCGTTTGCCATGGTTGGTACCTATCAGCCTTTAGCCAAGTTTATTAATCAAGCAAAATTTTCAGGGTTAGAAGCACACTATGCAACGGTTTCTTTTGCTTCTTCTAACGAGCTATTTGCCCGCCTCAAAGGACAGCCTAAGGTACTCGTCACCGAAGTTGTCCCTGATCCTGTGATTTGCAAAGCACAACTGTGTGATCACTTCCGACAGACCATCAATCAAACTAACCTGCCCTTAAATGAACAGGTGTTTGAAGGGTTTCTCAACGCCTATTTACTCACCAGCGCTATTCAAGCTTGTCAGTTGCCGCTGCAAAGTACCTGCCTACTGAATGCGTTACAAGATCAGTTAGAAAATAACCAACTTATTCGTGATGTATTTATGTTGCAACCTGGACAAAAGAAATTGCCAGTTTACCGCTCATTTTTCTAATAATGTTCTATCCTTAGGAGAGATTGACTATAGGCGAGGCTGACATGGATTTAATTAACTTTCGGGTCGGAAAAAAAACAATATCACTGCAAATCCTCGATATTTTATTAACTGAGCGTTACGAAGAAAACTTAACAGACTTACCTAACGACAACCCGAGCTTTCTTGGTGTTAAAGATTATATGGGAATACCCACTCCCATATTCGACTTAGGGATCATCCTCAACAAACGTTCTTCTTATGATACTAACCAAGAACTTGTAGACATGCTTAAAAAGCGAGAAGAAGACCATAAAGAATGGCTACACGCTCTAGAAGCAAGTATTTTTAATGATGCCCCTTTTTTAAAAGCGAAAGATCCAAAACAGTGCGCTTTTGGACAATGGTTTTATAGTTTTAAAACTGACAATGATGATCTCAAAGCGTTACTAAAACGCTTTGAGATCCCACATGAACAGTTACATGCGTTAGCCGATAAACTCCTCACCCTTTGTGCCAAAGGCAACAAGCAAGAAGCATTAGACATGTTAGCGCGAGAGAAAAGAACGACATTCAATAAACTCATGCGACTCTTTGAGTCTGCCCGCGACCAAATTATGCTAGATCATAAGCCTATTATTGTATTCACGACCCAGGATGGCCAAAGCCCCCATATTGGCTTGCTTGTCGACAAAGTCGAAGATAACGTGCACTGTGAAGAAAGCGATATCAAGTCACTTCATGAAATGACCAGTATTGGCTTCGAGATCGATGCACAAACGAAGAAATTAATGAAAGGATTAGTAAAAATGGGTGAACGCCACAGCGTGTTGATTGACCCTAGTGCTATTTTCCGACCAGAACATTTACAACATTATGAGCCAGAAGAAACCGAAGAGTACGGTTTGTTTTAACACTATACAGTTACACACAAAAACGCCGCTATTCGCGGCGTTTTGTACTTTATAATCTGAGCTCAGATTAGTGATTACTTAGCTTGGCGGCTAGCGCGTTTACGCTCGCTTTCAGTCAGTAATTTCTTACGAATACGGATGCTTTCAGGCGTTACTTCTACTAGCTCATCATCATCAATGAACTCAAGCGCTTGTTCTAGCGACATCACGATAGGTGGCACAAGGTTTTGTGCTTCGTCAGTACCTGCTGCACGTACGTTAGTTAACTGCTTACCTTTAAGTGCATTTACCGTTAGGTCGTTGTCACGGCTATGAATACCGATAATCATACCTTCGTAAACCTCAACACCGTGACCGATAAATAGACGACCACGTTCTTGTAGGTTAAATAGTGCGTTTGTTAGCGCTTTACCTGGTGCATTCGCGATTAGTACACCATTCTTGCGCTGACCAATGTTACCGCCTTTGTGTGGACCGTAATGCGAGAACGTGTGGTACATCAAACCAGAACCAGACGTTAACGTCATAAATTCTGTTTGGAAACCAATTAGACCACGTGCAGGCATCATGAAGTCCATACGCACACGACCTTTGCCATCTGGAGACATGTCAGTCATTTCTGCTTTACGAAGACCAAGCTGCTCCATGATAGAACCTTGGTGCTCTTCTTGACAGTCAATGGTTACTGTTTCGTACGGCTCTTCTAGCTGACCATCAACTTCACGTAGGATTACTTCTGGACGAGATACTGCAATCTCGTAGCCTTCACGACGCATATTCTCAATAAGAATACCCAAGTGAAGTTCACCACGACCAGATACACGGAAGCTATCTGGGTTATCGGTTTCTTCAACACGTAGTGCAACGTTGTGCACAAGCTCAGCTTCTAGACGCTCAAGGATATTACGCGAGGTGACGTATTTACCTTCTTGGCCTGAGAATGGAGACGTGTTTACAGAGAAAGTCATTGTTACTGTTGGTTCATCAACAGATAACGGAGGCAATGCTTCAACATTGTTCTGGCAACAGATAGTGTCAGAAATTTTCAGTTCGCCAAGACCTGTGATTGCGATGATATCACCTGCAGTTGCTTGCTCAACCTCATGACGGTCAAGACCTAAGTAACCAAGTACTTGACCTACTTTACCGTTACGTGTTTTACCATCAGCACCGACGATAGTCACCTGTTGGTTAGGCTTAACTGAACCACGCTTGATGCGGCCAACACCGATAACACCTACGTATGAGTTGTAATCAAGCTGAGAAATTTGCATCTGGAACGGACCTTCAGGATCCGCGTTAGGCGCTTCAACTTCATCTACGATAGCTTGGAACATTGGTTCCATGTTGTCAGACGGCTCATCTAGATCAAGTGTTGCCCAGCCGTTGATTGCTGATGCGTAAATCACTTTAAAGTCTAGCTGTTCGTCAGTTGCACCTAAGTTGTCGAATAGGTCAAAAACTTGGTCCATTACCCAATCAGGACGAGCGCCCGGCTTGTCAATTTTGTTGATTACAACAATAGGCTTAAGACCCTGAGCAAACGCCTTTTGTGTTACGAAACGCGTTTGTGGCATCGGACCTTCTTGTGCATCAACTAGTAGTAATACTGAGTCAGCCATCGAAAGAACACGTTCTACTTCACCACCGAAGTCGGCGTGTCCCGGAGTATCTACGATATTGATACGGTAGTCGTTCCACTTGATTGCGGTATTTTTTGCAAGGATGGTGATACCACGTTCTCTTTCAAGATCGTTTGAGTCCATCACTCGCTCTTCATTACCACCGCGCTGCTGTAGTGTACCTGATTGCTCAAGTAGCTTGTCTACAAGCGTTGTTTTACCGTGGTCTACGTGCGCGATAATCGCGATATTTCTTAACTTTTCGATGCTCATATTATTACTCAGTGAAGTTGGCCCTCAGTGATCCTAGTCGATCTACGCAAAAATGCGCGTTGAGATTGCCCGATTGAGAATTAAAGGTCGCGTATTATCTACTATTAATGTGACAGATGAAAGTTTATCCAACATTTTTTTCAATAATCTAGCATGAATTTCTCTGGTAAAGAGGGCAGTAAAACGCGACTAGGTCGAGTCCGATTACAATACTTTGCTCGTCCGATTCTGGACTTAGCCCTTGCAAAAATACAATAAAGCCTATTAATATCATGACAATAGCGTTTGGCACATACGTTGCTAAAGTACCAATCAAGGTGAAATATTAATAATAAACCATCGTGACACCTCACTGTACTTGGAGCAAATATGGTAACACATTCAATAAACATGGCTTGGCAACGGCTCAAACGTCATATCAGTTATACAGTCACTATTATTCTGACACTTGGGCTCGCACTAGGTGCTTTGGTGTCGACATACAACCTCAATTATCAATTACTCGCAGCACCACTCCCTTATCCAGATGCGGAGCGGTTGATGTTGTTACGCGGCGCGCTAGTCGATGACAATAATGAAATAAAACAAAGCAACTTTATTCCACACGCTGGAAGCTTAACGTCTTATGAGAAACAACCCCAATTCCCCGAGATTGAAAACATAGCACTACAAAACATTAGTATTGATGTGGAGCAAAGCTTACCAAGTAGTCCTACATTTAATATCGGTGCCATCACCCCTGAGTACATGCAGTTACTTGATGCACCGATGGCACTCGGTCGCTACTTTTCCAGCGATGAAGGTCTAGGTAGTCAGCAGCCGGTTGCAATGATTTCATATTCTGTGTGGCAACAATATTTCGCTGGTAACCCTGATGTTTTAGAAAAAACGGTGGTTTTTAAAGGCGTCAGTTTCAGAATTATTGGTGTAACGGCCTCACAATTTGACGAACCAGTGCTTTCAACACCAAATTGGCATACTGATGTTTGGCTAACCTATGACTACAACGATTCACCGGCTCCTCAGTGGCAACGTAACAACATTCAAACCTACCAGATCCTAAAATTACATAAGTCAGCAGACTCTCAAACAGCACAGCTGTCTCTGGAAAACTGGTTTAATGAGCAGCTACATCAGCAAACCAGAGGTATGCAAGATTTCGCAAATAGTAGAGTCAAACTGGAATTGATCCCGTTCAAAACTCGTATTGTTGGCGATGCCTCACAGGTCAGCTTGATGATGTTACTTGGCAGCATTGTATTGTTGTTAATTGCACTAAGTAATATCTGTAACTTAGTACTATCGCGAGCTGTAGAGCAACAAAGAAACTTTGCTGTTCAAGCTGCTTTAGGTGCAAGACCAAGCCACTTGTTTCATCACATAGTAACAGAGTTAGGGCTCTTGTTTACCTGCGCGGCCGCGATTTCCCTTGTAGTCGCAACCGCTATTATCTGGTTACTAAAATCTGGCATGGCGGGGCCTCTTGCGCGTTTGCAAACACTACAACTTGAACTGCATACCGTGGTATTTGCTTTAATTACTAGTGTTGCCTTGTGTTTGATGCTCGCTTGGATTGTCAGCCGTCAGCTTAATTATCAGAACATTATTCGCCAATTACAAAGCAGTGGTAAAGGGACTGGTGTACAAATCTCTGCTACCACCCGTAACTTACTCATCTCTTTTCAACTGCTTATTTGCCTCTCTTTGCTTACCGTTTGCCTTGGTGTATTTCAAACAAGCTGGCAGCATTTACAGCGTGAAACGGGCATAAAAGAACAAAATACCTACCAAGTGGCACTGAATCTTGGCACATTACTGCAACAAATGACGCTTGAGGAACGCCGGCAGCTATTACTCTCAGCATTAGACTCCCTGCGGGCATTACCACAAGTCGAGCATGCAGGGATCGGCGGCTACCCTCCCATTTCTTATTGGGTTCCTGGCTTTTCTAGTCGTCAGATGCAATTTGAGCCAGGGATCAAGAAAAACTCATTTGAATTTCAAAGCACGGCTGGTACGGCATCTTACTTTAACGCTTTCGGAACCAAGCTCATTGATGGTAGAGCCTTCACGATGGAAGAAGCCATTAACAACGAGTCCGTCGTTATTATCAATCAGTATCTGGCAAGGCAGCTTAGAGAAAGAGGACAAGTGCTCGGTGCCAAATTATATTCCCGTAACAGTCAAAACAGTGTTGAAGTTATTGGCGTAGTCGATGATATTTATCTACCTAATCAGCCAAATATTGCTAGAATTTTTATTCCCGCAATACCAACTGGCTACCCTTTTATCATGATTGAAACTAAGGCCAATACAGGTATCAGCAAAGCAGAAATAAACCAGCTTTTGGTCGATATTCACCCACAGATGCGAGTCTATAATTTTCAGTCGACAACAACACTACTTGCAACACATTTACAGCGAGATCGTGTCGCTAGTATCTTTACATTGGTATTGTCTGTCATTGCCTTAGTCCTAGCTGCAATCGGGATCTATGGTGTCTGCAAATATAACATTGCATTACGCCGTTTCGAGCTGGGGGTGAGAATGTCCATAGGCGCAACACCGATAACCGTATTGATTCTAATATTAAAGGATAACTTGCGACCCCTACTTATCGCGGTTTGTGCATCTGCATGTATTTTATTGAGTATTTCAGCACTTCAGGATACGCTTGTACCTAATACAGCCAGTAGTATTGTGCACTGGCTAGTATCGTTGGCGGCTGTGATAACTTTAGTTACTGGTGTGACCCTAGCCTCTGCCAGAGACATTATTGCCCGCCCAGCACTGCACGCACTGCGCGGAGAATAATAACATTTTTTACCATCAAGGAAGTTTACTGTGAGTGCCAAGCCACTAATATTACTAGTCGAAGACAACAGAGAAGTCCGATTAGCAGCAAGATTTGTACTGGAAGATTTAGGCTTAGCTGTAGAAGAAGTCGAAAATCCGGTTCAGGCACTCACTTTCCTCGAACAACGCCAGCCTAGTCTGATTTTGCTCGATATGAACTTTGAGCTAGATTCCACCTCTGGACAAGAAGGGCTTAGGTTTTTACGTCAACAACAGCAGCTGGGCAACACCATCCCCGTGGTCGCAATGACGGCATGGTCACATACCGAGTTAGTTGTACAAGCAATGCAGCTTGGTGCTGCGGACTTCCTAGAAAAACCATGGAAAAACCAACGTTTCGAGCAAGTCATTCGCCACCAACTCCAACTCAGTGAACTGAGTAATAAAAATCAGGCATTACAACATGCGCTGGCTGGAGAGAAAAGCACCGTGCTTTGGCAGAGCAATGCGATGCAGCAACTGATGGAGCAGCTGGAGATCATGGCACCAACCGATGCAAATATTCTCCTTACTGGAGAAAACGGTGTTGGCAAAAGCCTGATAGCGCAGTGGATCCACCAGCACTCAACGCGAGCGATGCAACCATTTATCTCGGTAAATATGGCTACCATTCCCGATCAGCTGTTTGAAAGTGAACTATTCGGTCATACCAAAGGCGCGTTTACCGATGCTAAATCTGATCGTGCCGGACGATTTAAACTGGCTAACCTCGGCACCTTATTCTTAGATGAAATTGGCACACTTCCCATTAATCAGCAGAGTAAACTACTTCGCGTCCTTGAATCTCGAGAATATGAAGCTGTGGGTTCAAGTAAAACCGAAATAGCCGATGTCAGACTAATCAGTGCGACTAATGCCAAATTGGAGCAACAAATCGCCAAAGCAGAGTTTCGTCAAGATTTGTTTTACCGCATCAACACCTTTACTATCGAGATCCCGCCTTTACGCTCACGCCCAGAAGACATTGAGTTACTCGCTCGACATTTTATCAAATCACATGGTAACCGATATGGAAAAAGTGAATGCTCACTTACACCCATGGCGATAGCGCAACTAAAACAGTATGATTGGCCAGGTAATACTAGGGAATTGAGTCATTTATTAGAGCGTGCCGTTTTATTGAGCCGCACAGGAGAGATCAGCACTGAACAACTACAACTAAGTGCATCATCTTCCTTATCGCTAAGCAGCAGTGCAACCGCCCCCTTGCCTCTTATTACGTTGGAGCAAGCTGAGCAGCAATTAATCACACAAGCGCTAGCAAATACCTCTGGAAACAAGCAGCAAGCCGCTGAGTTATTGGGTATTACTAAGCAAGCGCTCTACCGTCGTCTTGAAAAGTATGGCCATAATTAAAGAACCTCTAGCGGGCTACTTTATTGTTAAGTTTATATTGTTGGTAGCCGTTGAAGTTTTCGGGGTTGCTGCACTCAGTTGGCACTTAGACATAAACTTGCCGACGGCTTTGTCTACATCAACCGCGCTAATTATCACCAGCTTTTTGATTATGCAGGGTCTACTATTCAGACAACTCTACATGCGCTGCAAACACTCATTTGAGCGATGTAGCTACCAAGCAGAGGCATGGCTAAAGCGCGACTTTAGCCTCAGAGCTAAACCTACATTCTCAACAGGGGTGGTTGCGCATCTGCACCAGCAACTAAATGGTGTTTCTGAAATGCTTCAAAGTGAAAAAACAGATGAAGATGTACAGTCCTTTTTAGTTGCAGAGTTAATCAGCGTGTTAAACACTCCCATCTTTATTTTCGACCAACGTATGCAACTATGCTTTGGTAATGACGAATGCGTAGAACTTTTCCAAAAACCGTGGCAAACACTAAGATACAGTCCACCAGAAGCAATCGGGCTAACACCTGAACCTAATTGGCATTTCATCGACCCTGAGCGGAATAAGCGATGGCAAGTGAGACACAGTACGTTTACCCGACAAAATTCCTCTTACCATCTCGTTGCTTGCATTGATATTCATCAAGCGCTGCGCGATCAAGAGTTACAAGCTTGGCAGCGATTAATACGTGTCATTAGTCATGAAATACGCAACTCCCTTACTCCTGTCTCAGCGATACTTGAGCGTTTACAGACTCGAGCCAAAGACCCCAGAGATAATGAGGCATTTAATATCGTACTTGAACGATGTTTTCACTTGCAGGATTTCATCCACAAATACAGCCAATTAAATCAACCAATCAAAGTCGACCTTCGGCGAATATCAGGCTTAGAGCTGAGTCAGTCGATTCAAAGCTTTTTCCCAGAGGTGCAATGGCAAGTTGAGTTATCGCCAGCCTATTTTCATGTTGATCCAACGCTTATCAATCAAGTTTTAATAAATATTGTAAAAAATGCGATAGAGGCAAGCTCTGCTCACGCCACCATTACACTGAAAATATATACCAAAGATAATATGGCGTATTTTGAAGTCATTGATGAAGGAAACGGGGTGGCAAACAGCGATAACCTCTTTGTGCCTTTTTACTCAACAAAACAAGCAGGAGAAGGGATAGGTTTGTATATCAGTCGCTACTTTGTTGAGCAAATGTCGGGCACGATCAACCTAACCAACCGACAAGATAAAACGGGAGCTATTTGCCAGCTGAGCTTTCCTGTTTTGATAAATTAATGCTTATCTTACAGTCCAGTTTTTATAACACAGCGTCCATAATCGGACTCCACTCCATCACAAGAATATAAAATAATAACTAGATCAATGGTTTAAAATTTGGCATATGGCTTGCTCAAAGTAAGTTAATCGAACCAATCAAGGTAACTTATGATGGATGTAGTAAAGCAAAAGCAAGTAAGGCCTTTGCAAAAAGTGAGGCTTATCATCGGTGTGTCGATGGTGCTCCTATTCGCTTGGCTTAGCCTTGAGCTATTTTCAACCTCAGATGATTTTAAATTGCAAAGACAGGCGATCATTGTGGGGCAAGTAAAACAAGGTGACTTAAATGTCAGTGTTGATGGTTATGGGGTACTGCGCTCAAATAAACAAAAACTCATCACTACACAAGACCCAGCAACCGTATATGAAATACTTGTTCGCCCTGGTGGAGCTGTTAAGCCCGATACCATTATTCTAAAGATGCAAGATCCAGATCTCACGCAACAGCTGGAAAGTGCAGAAATGGAGCTTAATCGTCAACAAGCCAACTTTCGCCGACAAAAGCTGGCCAATCAGCGTGAGCTACTGATGGAAATGGCTACATTAGCTGAACTAACCAGTCAGCACCAATCACTTGTTATGCGCCGTGAAGCCCAGCAAACATTAAGAGATCAAGGTGTAGTGCCAGCAATTGAGGTCAAGACAGCAGAACTTGAGGAGCAGCAGCTTGCCGAGCGGGTAAAGCTTCAAGAGCAAAGAATAGCGCAGCTAAAGTTGGTACATTCTGAAGATTTAACCATATCACAAGAGCTTATCAATCAAGCACACTCGATCCTTGCTCGATTAGCAGAGCGGGAAGCAAAACTAACCGTACGGGCTGGCACAGAAGGCGTTTTACAACGTTTAGCCGTTGAGCTAGGTCAAAGCGTAGTTGCAGGTCAAGAGCTGGCACAAGTCGGGAGCAGTAAGGATCTCCAAGCTTTAGTTCGAGTATCACAATCCAAAGCAGAGCAAATTCAAGTTGGTCAATCAGCAATGGTCAATACTCGCCGTGAACAAGTACAAGCAAAAGTGACTCGCATCAGCCCTCAAGTCCAAGAGGGAACGATTGAAGTTGAGCTCACCTTTATCAATGGCGTGCCTGATTCAGCAAGGCCTGAACTTAATGTTGATGCACAGATCAACACACATCAACTCAAAAACGTTTTATACGTGGAACGCCCCAGTAATACCCAATCTCATAGTCAGCAAACATTGTTTGTGTTAGAGCAGGATATTGCGGTGCCTCAGTTAGTTTCTTTTGGTATTGATGCCGGAAAGTTCTTGCAAATTGAAAGCGGCATCTCGGCCAATCAACAAATTATATTATCCGATACCAGCACCTATAAAAATGCAAAACAAGTACGGATCATGCAGTAAGTCATCCTCAATATTAGGACTAAGTTATGAAAGAAACGATTTTAAAGATGTCAGATATTACCAAAGTATTTAGCACTGAAGAAATGGAGACACACGCATTACGTGGAATTAACCTCGAGATTGACAAAGGTGATTTTGTTTCAATTTGTGGCCCATCTGGCTGCGGTAAGTCCACTCTACTCTCCATCCTCGGGTTACTCGATATGCCCAGCACAGGGAGTTATGTTATTGAAGGTACAGAAGTCAGCCAACTTAGCTTGACCGCTGCCGCACATATCAGAAATGAAAAAATTGGATTTATATTTCAGTCTTTTAATCTAATCGACGAACTCTCTGTGTATGACAATATTGCGCTACCATTACGCTACCGTCAAAACCCAATGAGTAACTCGGACATTGACCAAGCGGTAATGAGCTGCCTAACAAAAGTCGATATGGCACATCGTACAAAGCACCGCCCTAATCAATTATCTGGTGGACAACAGCAGCGGATAGCGATTGCCAGAGCCTTGGTAGGTAACCCTGCTTTACTGCTTGTGGATGAGCCGACAGGTAACCTCGATTCTAAAAATGGGGATGCGGTAATGGATATGCTTAAAACACTAAACTTGGAAGGCACAACACTATGCATGGTAACGCACGATCCCAGGTATGCAGATATGGCAACACGCAAGCTACATCTGTTAGATGGAAAGATACTGGCTCCACAAGCGCAAACAGCTCACCCTACACTGGTTGATGCGTTTTAAAAGTATTCGGAAATCAAAAGTATCTCAGCACGGGCATGCGTGCTGGGTAATACCAATTTTCTTAATTAAGTGGTCTATGTTGAGGCGAGAAAATCTTGTCGATAACCCCGCTACCGCGTCCTGCTATCGCCAAGGTACCTACCTCCGTGTAAGCAAAGCAAAAATTTTGCTATTTAGTTGTTCTAAATAAGAAATTTTTAACGCTGTTAGCGCCAGATTGACTCCTTCAAATTGAGCAAGTATTAAGTCAAATTGGTATTATTGTCGCATCAGTTTACTTGGTATCAATGCAAGGCAGAGCTTGCGTAGCATAGTTATTTTATGTGAGTCAGATGATAAAAACTTGGTGCTCATGCAAAGTCACCTTCCCCCACATCTATGTGGGGCTGCGCAGCAGACACGCTAATTAAGCGCTGCCCACCCTACCCAAATGCTAAACGGCGCTAAGGCTCCTAAAGCCGCTTTATAGATCAGAGACACAGTAGGATGTAGCGATTTCACACTGATCTCGTTACTCCTTGAGACCAGTAGTAATGAAGTCGCATGTTGCACTTTTTATCAAAATATCAGCCCAATCATTTTGCCTAACAGAGGTTCTTAAACTAATCTGAATTCGAAATTAGCAGCGTGCTACAAAGCAAATTGATAGAGAACGGCGGTAATTACAGAATAGGTCGTTACTCACAGCGAAAGCCAGCACCCACATTCATTTATAGGTAAAAGTAATAAAGGCATGGAACGAACAGCACTACACTTGCGCACCACCGTGTAGCAACAGAGCACCAATTTGGTGCAACACAACAATTGACACGTCATGAAATACTTAAAAAGCCTTTACTTATCATACTGATAAAACTTTGGCACAGATCAAGCTTATCTGTGTTCAATTGCAGTACATTGCAGCAAAATAACCCAACGAGTCGGAGGACACATGTCACAATCGGTTTTAGATTTTATTAAAGAGCACGACGTAAAATTTGTTGATTTACGTTTTACTGATACAAAAGGTAAAGAACAACACGTATCTATCCCACACCATCAAGCCGATGAAGATTTCTTTGAAGACGGCAAGATGTTTGACGGCTCATCTATTGCTGGTTGGAAAGGCATCAACGAATCTGACATGGTGCTTATGCCTGATGCACAAAGCGCAAAGCTAGACCCATTCGCAGAAGAAACAACCCTTATTGTACGTTGTGACGTGGTTGAGCCAAATACACATCAAGGCTACGAGCGCGACCCTCGCTCAGTATCAAAGCGCGCTGAAGAATACATGCGCTCAACGGGTATCGCAGATACGGTTTTATTCGGTCCAGAGCCAGAATTTTTCTTATTTGACGATGTTAAGTTTAAAACAGACATGTCTGGTTCAATGTATAAAATCGATGCAGAAGAAGCATGTTGGAACTCGGACAAAGATTACGAAGGTGGCAACACAGGTCATCGCCCAGGTGTTAAGGGCGGCTACTTCCCAGTTGCACCTGTTGACTCTTCGCAAGACTGGCGTAGCGCTACTTGCCTCGTGTTAGAAGAAATGGGTCAGGTAGTTGAAGCGCACCACCATGAAGTGGCAACCGCTGGCCAAAATGAGATTGCAACTCGCTTTAACACTATGGTGCTAAAAGCAGATGAAATCCAAGAAATGAAGTATGTTATTCACAACATGGCACATCTATACGGCAAAACAGCAACGTTTATGCCTAAACCTATTGTTGGCGATAACGGTTCAGGGATGCACTGCCACCAATCATTAGCTAAAGATGGTAAAAACATTTTTGCTGGCGATAAATACGGCGGTCTATCTGAAGATGCACTTTATTACATCGGCGGTATCATCAAGCACGCTAAAGCAATAAACGCCTTTGCTAACGCATCAACTAACTCATACAAGCGTTTAGTACCAGGATTTGAAGCGCCAGTAATGCTTGCATACTCTGCACGTAACCGCTCTGCATCAATCCGTATTCCAGTGGTGCCATCAGAAAAAGCGCGTCGTATTGAGGTACGCTTCCCAGATCCAACTGCAAACCCATACCTTGCTTTCTCTGCAATGTTAATGGCTGGCCTAGATGGTATCAAGAATAAGATCCACCCTGGTGATGCAATGGATAAAGATTTATATGACTTGCCAGCAGAAGAAGCAGCTGAGATCCCTACCGTTGCGGCTTCACTTGATGAAGCACTTGCTGCGCTAGATGCTGACCGCGAGTTCTTAACTCAAGGTGGCGTATTCACTGACGACTTAATTGACGCTTACATCACGCTTAAGTCAAAAGAAGTTGAAAAATTAAACATGACAACTCACCCTGTTGAGTTCGAAATGTACTACAGCGTATAAGCTCTGTAGTAAACCTGCTACTTGGCTCAATGTGCAGATATTGAGCTTGTAGAGCCTAAACGCATTATGTGTTTCTGGCACTCTTAATCATATGTGTTCTCAAGCCCGCTTATGCGGGCTTTTTTATTCACCGCTATCAAATTCGGCCGAAATCGCATTTGATGAGTAAAAACTCAGCATATTATACCAATTAGCTTAATTAAGTGGTCTATTTTGAAGCGAGAAAATCTTGTCGATAACTAACCAATAATTTCGCTATTTAGTTGTTCTAAAGAAGAAGTTTTAACGCGGTTAGCGTCAGGTTTACTTCTTCAAATTGAGCAAGTATTCAGGCTAATTAGTATAAGCCTAAACTCGCAATTCAAAGTACTCTATACTAAAGTATGATGAGTTATGTAGTTTGGAGAGTTGTGGTGCGTCAGTGGGGTATTTTTTTTTCGGTTAGCATGATGCTAACCATAATAAGCATTGATGCTACTGCCGAGTCCAACCCTAAAATCTATCGCTGGAAAGATAAAAACGGGCATTGGGTTTATTCTGATATACCGAAACCTGGCTCTAAAGAGGTCAAACTACACTCGAACATATTAACCATGCCAAGCATCGATACAAAAGTTTTAGCATCACAATCTGACACTACACCAACCATTACTTATCAAGCTAAGATAACCTCCCCTGAAAATGAACAAACCATTCGTGACAACAGCGGTAGCGTATATGTCACAGGCTCTGTAGAACCTAGGTTTACTCAGGGGTTAAGTGTACAGCTTTATCTAAATGGTGAGGCAACTGGACCAAAACAGTCCAATGCTCAGTTTTCGCTGCGCAATATACATCGTGGTGAACATGCGCTAGTGCTAAAAGTCTTCAATCAAAAAGGTCAAGTTGTCGCCCAAAGTAATGAGCATAAGTTCTATTTACATCGCAACACAGTAAATAACTGATCCTCCAAAAATAATCCCCTTCTACGTGTGTTGCGCACCACCCCTTTGGGTAGGCGGCAAGAGGTTACCTATAATGCTTCCCTTTGAAATTTAACGAGTCACAAAATATTCCCTATGAGCACAAATCAAACGGTTGCGGATTAGCGCTTTATCAAGTTGGCATGATTTATTAATGGATAAGTAAGAGCAAGCTCAGAACGATGAATGTATTGGGCAGGATAATAATTTTCGTACATGTGTAACACACTGTGCTATTCTCATTGCACCAACTTGGTGCACGGTGAACACAAATGGATCAAAACAATTCAATTGACTTAGACAAAGTGTGGCAATCTCTTTCGACTGCAATTTTAGTGCTCGACCATAACCTTACTATTTGCTTTGCGAATTACAGCAGCAGTGAGCTGTTAGGATTGAGTACGAAGCGCCTCACTGGATTGGCCATTGATAATATCTTTAACCATCATCATATTGACCTAGCAAGGCTCTCCAAATATGTACTCCAAGATGGTGTTGATTGCCAGCAGCACAGGGTTGACGTGGTGTTTGTCGATAACCGGGTCGCAACATTAAGCCTTCATGCAAGGCGGATATTGCAGTCAGATCAAGCATATATATTACTAGAGTGCCGCCGTGTTGATGACGCCCTGCGCTATGATCAAGCATCGAATCAGATGCACCAGTTTCAAGCAGCAAGAAATTTGATCCGTGGTTTAGCACATGAGATAAAAAACCCTCTTGGTGGCATTAGAGGTGCGGCGCAATTATTGCAGTATGAAACTGATCAGCAAGAACGGGAAGAATGCGCAGCACTTATCATTGAGCAAGCTGACAGGCTCAGAGAACTTGTAGACAAGTTACTTGGGCCAAACCAATTACCACAAAAAGCGCCGTGTAATATACACCAAGCACTAGAGTCGGTAATTAAGCTCACTACCTTGGAGCGCGATGCAGAGATCAAATTAGTGAAGGATTATGATCCCAGTATCCCAGCCATAGTGATAGATCAGGCGAAAATCCAGCAGGTGCTACTCAATATGCTTCGTAATGCTCAACAAGCACTACAACATGATGGCACTATTACCATCACAACGCGTATTAAGCATCGTCTGCATCATGGCGAGCGGCTGCTTAAAAAAGCGCTACTTGTGCGGATCAGCGATAATGGTCCGGGTATCGCAGAAGAGGTAAAAGAAACGTTATTTTTCCCGATGATAA
This sequence comes from Pseudoalteromonas sp. McH1-7, assembly GCF_013366255.1. NCBI lineage: Bacteria > Pseudomonadati > Pseudomonadota > Gammaproteobacteria > Alteromonadales > Pseudoalteromonadaceae > Pseudoalteromonas > Pseudoalteromonas sp. McH1-7. The sequence continues at coordinate 56,170 of NZ_JABWPQ010000014.1, forward strand.
CGAACAAAGAAGGTGGCTCAGGGCTTGGGCTGTCTATTGCACAAACGCTGGTGGAGCAACACCAAGGGTTTATCGAATGCGATAGTTGGCCGGGACACACTGAATTTAGTATCTACCTTCCCTTTGACAACACCGAAACAGGAACCGTGCAATGAAATCAGTGTGGTTAGTCGATGATGACGCTTCAATTAGATTTGTTTTAGAAAAAGCATTAAAGCGAGCAGAGTTTGAAACCGAAAGCTTCGCCAGTGCTCAGGACGTGTTAACTGCGCTTGAATATGAGCAACCCGCAGTGCTGATTTCAGATGTACGTATGCCAGGCATTGATGGTATGGCCTTATTAGACAAGATAGCGAGTCTACACCCAACTTTGCCTGTCATCATTATGACAGCGCATTCTGATTTAGACTCCGCTGTCAATGCGTTCAAAAAAGGCGCTTTCGAGTATCTTGCCAAACCTTTTGACTTAAACGAAGCGGTGTCACTGGTGCAACGAGCATTTCGTGCCAGTCAACAGACTAAAAAACACAAACGCACAAATAGCAAAGCGACTAGCCCGGATATCATAGGCGAAGCACCGGCCATGCAAGAGGTGTTTCGCGCCATTGGGAAACTCTCAGCATCGAGTATGAGTGTACTCATCAACGGTGAGTCCGGATCAGGTAAAGAGTTAGTAGCAGGCGCACTACATAATCATAGTCCGCGCAAAGATGCTGCATTTATTGCGCTCAATATGGCTGCTATACCAAAAGATCTTGTTGAGTCTGAGCTTTTCGGTCATGAAAAAGGGGCTTTCACTGGGGCCGATAGCATGCGTAGAGGACGTTTTGAACAAGCAGATGGCGGTACTTTGTTCCTTGACGAAATTGGTGATATGCCATTGGATGTGCAAACTCGATTATTGCGAGTCCTTGCTGATGGCGAGTTTTATCGCGTTGGGGGCCACAACAGTGTTAAAGTCGATGTTCGAATTGTAGCTGCCACACACCAAAACCTAGAAGCACTGGTAAAACAGGGCAAATTCCGTGAAGATTTGTTTCACCGCCTTAACGTTGTACGTCTCAAGCTACCGGCACTTAGGGAAAGACCTGAGGACATTGCAGCACTATGCGACCATTTTTTAGCAAAAAGTGCCAAAGAGCTAAAAGCTGATCCTAAAATTATCTCCACACAAGCCTTACAAAAAATGCAGGCGTATCATTGGCCTGGTAATGTTCGCCAGCTTGAAAATACCTGTCGTTGGCTAACAGTAATGGCCCCTGGTGAGCTTGTTACTGCTGCTGACTTACCAGAGGAACTAGCGCAACCACAGCAACTCGAAGCCGCTGAGCAAGCCCATTGGCTTGATGCTTTTCAATCTTGGCTTGATACGGAACTGCGTAAAGGCAAAGATCATATTTGGCCAGATATACAGGCACAATTGGAGACGCGTTTAATAAAATCAGCACTGCATGCATGCCATGGTCACAAGCAAGATGCTGCATTAAAGATAGGTTGGGGACGCAACACGTTGACGCGAAAGCTAAAAGAACGCAATATTCAAGATTAAGTTTAGATGATAAATCATTTGCATGAAGTTACTTGAAAATGTCCCACTGATAAAACAGCTAGAGATTATTAATCGCTTAGCCTTTTTTAAAGAATTTACCTTGGCAGAGCGTCAGGTGCTCTTGGAGTCTTTTAGCCATCTATATCTGGTACCACAGCAGCGCCACGCCTTTAAACGCTTTGAAAAAGACAATCGTCTTTATATTGTATTAAGCGGCGAATTTTTGATTTTTAAACAAGATGCCGCTCATGACTTAGGCAAAGTCGGACCCGGAGAGTTCTTAGGTGAAGGCGCATTTATCACAAACCGAGAGCGCAGCACCAGTGCACAAGCGGTAAAAGACAGCATTATATTAGCTATTACTCCTGATGCTCTTACGCGCTTGCCCAATGTGATCCGAGAAAAAATTAAAGACAAGCTGATTGAAGGCATGAGTCATCGTATTGCAAAGCTTAATGCCTTTATTGAAGGTGTAACTGACTAAGTAAAGTAGCCCAAGCAAAACATAAAAGAATGGCACTACACCAAAGCTGCTTGTCTTGCCCGCTGTGATTTGTAATCCACTTTGACTTTGAAATGACATACTGAATAAGCATCATCAGCGGGATAGTAAAGCAGATAAATCCGTAAAAGAGATAACCGAGTACTGCCGTCCACCAAAAATCCGAACTTGTTAAATCCGTTTCATTCACCATCCCAACCATCGGAACCGGAAACTGATACGCATAAATCACTAAAATGGTTAACAGTCCACAACATACCGGTATGGCCACTATCTTGTCGATATTATTTATATCCTTTACCAATGAGTGCTTCCCTCTCTTTGAGTTCGCTAATATGAGCGTATCAAATTAGCTTCCAACAAACACGACTCCATGTGATCTTGTTGGGAAATAAATAATGGGAGCCTTGGCTCCCATTATGTTGATGCGACTTACGCTAATAATTCACTAAACGCATCAAATAGTCGATCTAACTCAGCAATCGTGTTGTAGTGCATACAGCCGATGCGAACAACACCGCCTTTGTCCATTACGCCTAGTTGCTCACATAACCCTTGCGCGTAAAAGTGACCATCCCATACACACATGTGTTTTGCACCTAAAAACTCAGAAACCTCACGAGGTGCAATGCCGTCAAATGTCAGCGCAAACGTTGGTGTACGCTCTGCTAACCTATCGAGCGATGCGATACCAAATAGCTTAATTTGCTTAAACTCCGCTAAACGCGTCAAGAAATGTTGGCTCAGTTGCGTCTCGTGCGCTTTGATGCGTGCAAAAGCTTCCACTAACTTATCACGACGCGGCGTATCGGCACTCATTTCGCTTAAAGAGGCGATATAGTCTATGGCAGCCACAACACCTGCTATTCCTTCAAAGCTCTGAGTACCCGTTTCCCAACGATAAGGGATAATATCTTTTACAGGCTCTACTTTATATGGTGTAAAGCCTTCTAGATGCTCTCGTTTGCCATAAACGATACCAACATGTGGGCCGAAGAACTTATAGGCTGAGCATGCAAGGAAATCACAGTCTAGTGCTTGAACATCAAGTAATTCATGTGGCGCATAGTGAACAGCATCAACAAACACTAACGCACCCACTTGGTGTGCACGCTCGACAATGCGCTTGATGTCATTGATTGAGCCTGTAGTATTAGAGGCATACGTAACAGCAACTAACTTCGTGTTATGATTTAATAACCCTTCTAGCTGTGCCAAATCAAGCGTACAGTCGGTTTCGTTTACCTTAACTGTGTGTACAGTCGCCCCTTTATCTTCAGCAGCTTGACGCCATGAAGATACATTTGAATAGTGATCTGCATTGGTCACAATAACTTCATCGCCAACTTGCCAATCACGTGACACGGCTCGGCTAAAGCTGAATGCAAGGCTAGTCATGTTGGCACCAAAAACGATTTGCTCAACACTCGGTGCATTCAAAAAGTCCGCCACCGCTTGGCGGGCTTCATTCATTAAACTGACCGTTTTGTCGCTTGAGAAAAATGCGCCACCCAAGTTGGAGTTGAAGTAACCAAGGTAGGCTGACATCGCGCTCAACACAGATTGTGGTACTTGAGAGCCACCTGGGCCATCTAGAAAAATAGGAGCAGTCCCGCCGACACTTTGCATCAACGCAGGAAACTGACGACGCACTTGATTTAAATCCATACTACCCTCTTAGGCTGTAAACACGAAGCAATCTAGGTAACCGACTTGCTCGGCATCTAGCTTATTCATTGGTGTTGCGTTATGCCACACTTCACGGTCATTCACCAGTGCAAATAGACCATCTTTGATTTCCATTTTAAAACATGGCTCGGCTTCTTTATGCTCGTATACCAATAATTCACCACCAGCAATATTTTCATGCGAAACACCACATACACACACATGGTCAAAGCCATCTTGGTGCACGCCCTCAGGGGCTGGAGGCGTATCACTTTCTATCGCCAGCATGCGGAACTGATGCACCTCAATATCGCTGTCATCTGCAATACCTGTCATGGTTTTAAATTCTGCAAGCATATGCTTGAAACCATCGGTATTTAGCATCTCTTGTTCTAGGTTTTCGTAAACACGCTCAACATTGCCTTGAAAGGTATTAATTGAATCGTCTTGCACAAAGGCCTTGGTTGGCTGTAATGTTACTTCATTATTGATGAACTTTACCACCGAGTAGCGACGTTTTCTAAATGCGCCATCAGCATAAGGGTTGTCTGGAAGCTGGCTAAAATACGGCTTCACTGCATCAATATGCTGCTGTGGTAAAAAGCGTAGTTGTAATAAATTCTGGTTGTTTACTGTTGTCATGATCCTCTCGCCCATTGATGAGAATTTGCCGATAATTCTAATAAAACTAGAGAAAATTACTGTTTAAAAAAACGGGATTTTAATCACTAAAACGCAATAAAAACCCACTAATTACAACTTTAATAGATTACTTATCTAGATTTAAAATAAAGCTTGATAACACCATTTAATTTGAGCGTTTTATGCGCATAAAAAAAGCCAGCAAGTGCTGGCTTTTTATCTCAATGTATTCTAAACGCGTAATTAAACTGCTTGTTGAATGATCACTGAGTCTGCTTTTTTAGTGTACTGAGGCATCTTGTGGAAGTTCAAGTAACGGTACGTGTCAGCAGCCGTTGCATTGATTTTCTCTGCATACTCTTGATATTCAGCAGGTGTTGGTAATTTACCAAGAATAGCAGCGACAGCTGCAAGTTCTGCTGATGCAAGGAATACATTTGCACCTGTACCTAGGCGGTTAGGGAAGTTACGAGTAGAGGTAGACACCACTGTTGCTTTATCAGCAACACGTGCTTGGTTACCCATACATAGTGAACATCCAGGCGTTTCGATACGTGCACCTACACGGCCATAAATACCATAGTAACCTTCGTCAGTTAACTGATCGCGGTCCATCTTCGTTGGTGGAGCAACCCATAGTTGCGTTGGTAGACGACCACCGAAGTTATCTAGTAGTTTACCAGCTGCACGGAAGTGACCGATGTTAGTCATACAAGAACCGATGAATACTTCATCGATTTTCTCACCAGTTACCGCTGAAAGTAAACGTGCGTCATCAGGGTCATTCGGTGCACAAAGGATTGGCTCTTTGATATCTGCAAGGTCAATCTCAATAGTGTGCGCGTATTCTGCATCCGCGTCTGCTGTCATTAGCTCTGGGTTTGCTAACCACTCTTGCATCTTAGTGATACGACGCTCAATAGTACGTACATCACCATAGCCTTCAGAGATCATCCACTTAAGCATCACGATGTTAGAGTTTAGGTACTCTTCAATAGACGCTTGTGAAAGTTTAACGGTACAACCTGCTGCACTGCGCTCTGCAGAAGCGTCAGATAGTTCGAACGCTTGCTCAACAGTTAGATGTTCAACACCTTCGATTTCAAGGATGCGACCAGAGAATTCGTTGATCTTACCTTTTTTCTCAACCGTCAATAGACCTTGCTGAATTGCATAGTAAGGGATAGCGTGTACTAGGTCACGTAGTGTGATACCTGGCTGCATTTCACCTTTAAAGCGAACAAGGATTGACTCAGGCATATCAAGTGGCATTACACCTGTTGCAGCTGCAAATGCTACCGCACCAGAACCTGCTGGGAATGAAATACCTAACGGGAAACGAGTATGTGAGTCACCACCTGTACCTACTGTATCAGGTAGTAGCATACGGTTTAGCCACGAGTGGATAACACCGTCACCTGGACGTAGCGATACACCGCCACGGTTCATGATGAAATCAGGAAGTGTGTGGTGTGTGTTTACGTCGATTGGCTTAGGATAAGCTGATGTGTGGCAGAATGACTGCATTGTCAGGTCAGCAGAGAAGCCAAGACAAGCAAGATCTTTAAGCTCATCACGCGTCATAGGACCCGTGGTATCCTGAGAACCTACCGTTGTCATTGTTGGTTCACAGTATTGACCTGGGCGTACACCCGGCATGTTACATGCTTTACCTACCATTTTCTGTGCAAGGGTAAAGCCCTTTCCAGAATCCGCCACTAGTTTTGGCTTACGGAAGATGTCTTCAGCTTCAAGACCAAGAGAGGTACGTGCCTTGTCTGTTAGACCGCGACCGATGATAAGTGGAATACGACCACCAGCACGCACTTCATCAAGAATTACGTCTGATTTTAGTGAGAAAGTCGAAATAACTTCGTCTGTACCGTGACGCTTAACTACACCTTCGTATGGGAAGATGTCGATTTGGTCGCCCATGTTTAGTTCGTCAACTGGAAGTTCAATAGGTAGTGCACCTGAATCTTCCATGGTGTTGAAGAAGATAGGTGCAATTTTACCACCTAGACAGACACCGCCAACGCGCTTGTTTGGTACGAATGGGATGTCATCACCCATGAACCAAAGTACTGAGTTAGTTGCAGATTTACGAGATGAACCGGTACCAACAACATCACCCACGTATGCTAGCGGTAAACCTTTACCATTCAGCGCTTCAAGCTGTGCGATAGGACCTACTTCACCAGGTTTGTCTGGGTTGATACCATCACGCTCGTTTTTAAGCATAGCCAGTGCGTGTAATGGGATATCTGGACGAGACCAAGCGTCTGGTGCTGGAGACAAGTCATCTGTGTTTGTCTCACCCGTTACTTTGAATACAGTTACAGAAATTTTGTCTGCAACCGCTGGCTTCTCAAGGAACCATTCTGCATTTGCCCATGATTCAATAACTTGCTTAGCAAACTCGTTGCCAGCTTTTGCTTTTTCTTCTACGTCGTAGAATGCGTCAAACATCAGTAGTGTATGAGATAAACCTTTAGCAACGATAGGTGCAAGTGTTGCATCGTCTAACAGGTCAATCATTGGCGCGATGTTATAACCACCTAGCATAGTACCAAGTAGCTCAGCTGCATACTCTTTTGAAATAAGTGGTGATTCAGCTTCGCCTTTCGCTACCGCAGCCAAAAAGCCCGCTTTTACATAAGCCGCGTCATCTACACCTGGCGGTACACGGTTAATGAATAAATCAACAATAAACTCTTCTTCACCAGCCGGTGGAGTTTTTAATAATTCGATAAGGTCAGCAGTTTGCTGCGCGTCTAACGGCTTAGGCACGATACCTTGCGCGGCACGCTCTTCTACGTGTTTACGATATTCTTGAAGCACAATATTGCCCTCTTGGTGACGTGGACAGACAAGTAAATGATCTGGCTGCGGTTATTAGTGAAACCGGCTGAACCATTCCCTTGACCATAAAATATAATGATCAATTATAAGGTCTTTGAGTATAGATGAAAATCTTGCATGCGATACCTCGCCTTATAGTCACTATAAATACTATGAATAAGCATGGTGGAACAAGTATATTTTGATGAATATTAGTCAAACGAGAATCATTTAAATTTTGTAAAAGCGCGCAATTAATTGGATCAAAAAAGGCTCCAATAGGAGCCTTTTTGCATAAGTTAAGTGAACATTAACGCTTAACTTTTACTTTTTCTTTAGAAGAAACGTGCGCTTCTACACGGCGGTTTTCCGCATGTGCTTTTAGCGTATTCGCTGGATTCTTCAAACGCTCCTCACCGTAACCCACTGTGGTAATACGCATTGAATCAATACCCATATCAACGAGTTTTTCAGCAACGTTTTTCGCGCGGCGCTCAGACAGTTGTTGGTTGTAATCAGCATCACCGACAGCTGACGCGTGACCTTCAATCAAAACGTCTGCGTTTTTATGTTCTTTTAAGAACTTAGCTACAGCATTGATGTCATCGACATATTGCTGAGAGAAAGTGGCATCATCGTGTGGGAAACGCACTAGCAGGCTCACTTTGTCTTCTTTCGTTTCGTACAAAGTACAGCCAGACGCGTCAACTGCATCCGTCATTGGTGTATTTGCACATTTATCTTCGCTATCCACTACGCCATCTTTGTCACTGTCTTGCGGTGCTTGTGCAACAACAGGTGCTGGAGCTGGTGCAACTGCTTCTGATTTACCTGCACTACCGAACGAGTAGTTAATACCAATTTTACCACCTACATCAGTAAAACCAGCTTCTAACCCCTGATACACAGCAGCCTCAGCATTTAAAAATAGGTGCTCAGTAAAGTGGTGACGTACACCCGCACCTAAGTTTGCGAAGGTGTTATCTGAAATGGCATCTAAGTTCATTTTTTTCAAACCAACTAGACCGTAGAATGGGCCACCATCAAAGTGATATAGACCATCGATACCATAGCGCTCAGCGTCAAGCGAACCATTACTGATCCCACCTAAATCAAAGTCCATGTCTGCATATTCAATACGACCGCTCCAAAACTTATCAAAGCGGTAGCCAATTTCAGCCCCCCAACCCGTTGAGTCCTCAACATCTAAACCAGCCATGTCACGGTGATTTTGCCAGTCGGCATCATAGTAGTCACCAAACACCCCAAGATATACGCCTTCAGTTGGCTCGGTGGTATTTGCATGTGCAGTGGCTGATGCAGCCATCGCAACTAGTAAACTCAAAGTTTTAATTTTCATCATTCCTTCCCATCTCTGTTAGTTAACGCATTGAGTATTGACTCTGACAGTCTATCAGAAAATGCGCCGACTGATTACGTTGCAGAGATAATATTAGCTTGTCTATTAATGTTTACTTAACGTTACATCCAGAATTTTCGCCAAATATCCACTAATGCTGATGGCCAAACAAGATACGGTAGAGCCCCTGTTCCTGTAATAGTTCATCATGAGCTCCATATTGGGATACAGAACCGTCATCAAGCACATAAATTAAGTCGGCTTGTTTAATTGCACTCAAGCGATGAGCGATAATCAGTGTGGTTCTGCTCGCTAAGAAAGCCTGTAAATTACGATGAATTTTGGCTTCTGTTTCAATATCAAGCGCTGATGTTGCTTCATCCAATACCACCACTTTTGGATCCGCAACAACCATACGGGCGATGGCAAGTCGCTGTTTCTGTCCACCTGATAATTTAATACCATTGCGACCAACTTGGGCGTCTAACTTGTCTTCCAACATCATTACAGTGCTGGCAAGTTCTGCAACTTGTAACGCTTGCCAAAGCACATCATCAGCTACCGTTCTTCCCATTGCCAGATTTTCACGAATACTGGCATTAAAGAGTATGGGTTGTTGTAATACAGTGACAATATTATCTCTTACAGCGTCATAGCCAATTTGCTCTACTGGTTTATCATTAATGTGAATATCACCACTTTGCTTTTCATATAACCCTAACAGCAGCTGCACTAATGTTGATTTCCCTCCTCCGGAGACCGCCACCAGAGCCACTTTCTTACCTGCTGGAATGTGTAACGAAACTTGTTTTAGTACGGGCTGCTCTGCAACATAGGCAAAATCAATATTGTTGAACTTAATATCCACTTGAGCAGAATCAAACACCGAATGCGTTGCAGGATACTGTGTCTCGGTGGCAAAATTAAATACTTGATTGAGCCGCGTTAATGCCGCTGATGCCCCATAATAAGCATATTGAATACCCAAGATTTCCTGAACCGGTCCCATCATAAACCACAGGTATCCAAATACCGCAAATATCTGCCCTACGGTTAAGTCAGAAAACACCACCATAAACATGGCAACAGCACGGAAAAACTCGAACCCAACCAAAAACACCGTAAAGCTTAGGCGATTAACGGCATCCGTTTTCCATTGTGACTGCACAGCAAAATGTTTGAGATCTTTGGCAGCTACTTTAACTTGTTCAAAGTAAGTGCCTTCACGACGTACCGCTTTTAATTGAGAAATTGCATCTAACGTCTCTACTAACGCTGTTTGTAATGCCTCAAACGCTGCATTTTCTTCCTTTTTTAGCTCTTTAACATGTTTACCAAATTGCCGAGAAAAATAGATAACCGCAGGATTAAGTAGCAAAATAACCAGTCCAAGCACCCAATCAATCCACAGTAAAATAGCAGCAGTACCAACGATGGTCAGTAACCCTATCAAAAAGCGAGACAAGGTCTGGCTAATAAACTTATCTAATGTTTCTACATCCGTGATACAGCGTGAACTAATAGCTGCACCACCTTGACTTTCATACTCTTTGAGTTGCACCTTAGGCAAGTGAGAAAGTAAGCGTTCACGGATCTCATAACTGATCCCCTTGCCAATAATTGTGAATTGTCGAGACTGCATCACCCCCAATACTAAACTAGCAAGTCGCATAGCAATAACAGCCAGCAAAATAACAATGATATAAGCGCTGGGCTGGTGCCAATGCTGTGGCAGTATTGAGTTCATCCAATTCACGGCAGGGCCTGGAGTGTTAAGTAGCACTTCATCCACTAGCAGCGGCATCATTAACGGAATGGGCACACTGACCAAGGCCGCAAACAACGCAATAATATGCGCTGAAATTAGTGGGCGCTTTTGCTCAAGTACCTTATCTTTGATCTCTTGCCAAGAAAGCTGATTTTTTGCCATTTAGGTTCCACAAAAAGTTTTATAGTGTGCAGGTGTGGATGCCTTCATCCACATCTCAGGATAGTCCTTATATTCGTAAGGGCTGTTGAGTGCCAGAAGCCAATCATCAAGCGATTCACTCGACCCACTCTGATTAAACTGTTCAATCTCTGCTTCTACCAGTGCGTTTCGAGGGATCAAAATTGGATTTGCTTGACTCATCAAGTGCGTCGCGACATCATCTGACGCACGCCTTTGCTGCCAACGTTGCTGCCAACTATCCAGTTCACTGGGTATTTGTAAGGTCCTATTTGGATTTCCAAGCAAAGTGTTCGTAAGCGCTGCGAAGGTATTAGTAAAGTCAAGTGAATGCTCAGTCATTAGCTTGAGCAAGTCGGCAAGTAAAACATCATCGGCATCGTGCCACTCGTCAATTCCTAACTTTGCCGCCCACATGTCTTTATATTTACGATTAAAAGACTCTGAAAACTCTGTCAATATTTGACTCAGAGCTGCGATACCCTGCTGCTCATCTTGCCACAACACCAACAAGGACTCCGCCAGTCGCGCACAATTCCAGTTCATGATATTTGGTTGATTGCCAAACGCATAACGCCCCTGCCTATCAATTGAGCTATATACCGCGTTAAAATCAAACTTTTCCATCATGGCGCACGGACCATAGTCTATGGTTTCACCACTGAGCAAAATATTGTCTGTGTTCATAACGCCATGAATAAAGCCCACTCGCATCCACTCTACCGCCAAGTCCACCAGCTGCTCACATACCTCACGGAACAGTTCAAGCACATCACGCTCCGAGCGCACCGCTAAACCGTCAAATAATTGCACACCTAGCTGCTGTAACAGTTGCCATAGCCCCGCCTGATTCTCTTGAGTGGCAAGATATTGCAAAGTGCCGATACGAATATGACTCTTAGCTACACGACACACCACAGCACCAGGCACCTCAGTTTGACGATAAACTCGATGGCCGGTTGTGACTACCGATAAGCACTCTGTTGTTGGCACCCCAAGCGCAGCCATCGCCTGACTCATTATAAACTCCCTGACAGCAGGGCCCAGCGCGCAAAAGCCATCACCACCACGCGAGAACCGCGTTGCACCAGAGCCTTTTAAGTGCAGGTCATATTGTGTGCCATCTTCAAGTTTAACCCCACCAATAAGGTGAGCGCGACCATCTCCTAGCAGTGGGTTAAATTGACCAAATTGATGGCCACTATATGCTAGGCTTGCCGGCTTAATCTCTCCAAGCGGTTGCTGGCCACTCAACAATGCAGCCAGTGCTATATCATCAACATGACTAAGACCCAACTTCTCCAATAAAGGAGCATGCTTTAACAGCAAAACGGGTTGATTAAATTTTGTAGGCTGCTCATCAAAAAGCAGCTCTGTGCCTTGATAGGGCTGAAAAAACGCCATCCAACTTTCTCCCTCTTTCACTAGCGAACGTTTTCACCTACGCTCATCGCTACGATTTGGCTTAATTCTTGTAGACTGAAACCACTATACTGACGCATTTCATTGAAAAATTGTTGTGCTGCTAATAATGACTTTTGGCTTTGTAGCCCACCATCAATAATAGCTTCTGCGCGCAGTACCGTTTCTACATCTTTACTCAACAAAAAGGTGTCTTTTCCCAAAACTCTCAGTGCGTAAGGACCTGTATTACCACCCAAACGCGCACCATGTTTTTTCAGATACAACCATAATCCAACAATATTATCTTCAGGCCAGCTAGCAACAAACTCACTAAAGCGGCCATACTGCTGCTGTACTTCAAAAATCATATGACAATTATCAGCGATACTTTTCACTTTTTTGGCATTACGAATGATACGTTCATCTTGACTACGCTGTTCATACATTTCTGGTGACATCATCAGTAACTTGTCGACGGAGAACTGCCAAAAAACCTCTCTAAATCCTTCCCACTTGTTGTCAACGACAGACCAATAAAAGCCACTTTGAAATACTTTACGGGTAAATTCCTCCAGCCACTGGTCATCACTGAGCGCACGTAGGCTTTCTGGACTTAATGGTTTACTTAATTTTGCTACAAGTGCCGCTTCCGAACCTTTGCGCTGAGCAGCTCTTTGATAAATGTTGTCGAATACGTTCATGCTCGCTACTGAATTTACTGGATAGTTATTACAGGGTAACTGATCTGAAATATTGATGTCAGAGGTTTTCTACAAATAGCAACAAGATATGTTGATAATTGACCGTTGGAGATCGCAACGGCCAATTAAAGTTAAGGGAATAGGAAAGTTATACCAATTTGCTTAATTAAGTGGTCTATTTTGAGGCGAGAAAATCTTGTCGATAACCCCGCTAACGCGTCCTGCTATCGCCAAGGTACCTACATCCGTGTAGGCAAGGCAAAAATTTTGCTATTTAGTTGTTCTAAATGAGAAATTTTTAACGCTGTTAGCGTCAGATTTACTCCTTCAAATTGAGTAAGTATTAAGTCAAATTGGTATTAAGCGAGCGTTGGTAATGGTGTAACAGGTGATTGTGTTACCTCTGTTAAACAGCCATTTTCCATCTTGAGTAATCTATCTGCCAAAGCAAAGTATTTATCATCATGAGTGATGACTAGTACTGTTTTTCCTTTGTCTCTCAGCTCTGGCAACAACTCTCGGTAAAATACATCTTTGAAAACAGGGTCTTGATCAGCAGCCCATTCATCAAATAAGTAAAATGGTCGATCCTCTAAATAAGCAACGACTAGTGCAAGGCGCTTGCGCTGACCCTGAGAAAGACGCTGCGTGGTAAAACGGCCAGCCTCGATACTTACCTTATGATGTAGATTCAGCTTACGAATTAGCGCGTTACCTTTTTGCTCCAATTGTTCACATGGCACGTTTAACAGGCGATCAAATAGGTAATAGTCACCAAACACGGTGCTAAATAACTGCCGATAGCCATCTAAATCAGTGCATGTGATCGCTTGATTATCTACTTTGATCTGCCCCTCATCAGCTTCATATAGGCCGCACAGTACTTTAGCAAAAGTAGTCTTGCCACTGCCGTTACCACCAACTAGGTAAATCAACTCACCCTTTTTAAACCCAATATCAATCGGCTGCAATGAAAATATATCGTCACTTTGCTCATGATAGTAGCGATGACATAGCGACTGTAATTGAATGCGTTCAAAACTTGCAAGTGCTGGTACTCGACTCTCATCCTCATTGACCAGCTCATCACTTAGTGTCTTAATGGTGTTAGCAGAGGCTTGCGCAGCAAATGCTCTGGGTATGTTGGCAAGTAAGGTTTCAAGAGGCGTAAGCATATACAAAAACAATAATGCAAAGCCCGACATAATACGCTGACTCTCTTCACCGGTTTGCTGTGAAAGGAAGAAAAGTGCGCCACCAATGAAAGTAAAAATTAAAAAGCCACCCCACGATGATGCCATATGTAATATCGATACCCCTTCGATACGTTCTTTACGCAAGGCATCAATGGCTGGATGGAGGACTTCTTGTTTAAAAAATGCGCGCTTACTGCGATTAAGTTTAAGCTCTTTAATGCCGTCTGTTATGGCATCAAACTGATGGAAAAGGCCATCCTGCATCGCCGCTGCATTAGCAATTTTCTTGAAGGCTATATTGTTTGCAAAGCTATAACTCACCGAGCCAAGTACTAAGGTGAGCAGCGCAAAAAGAAAGATAACCCAATCTAGCCACGCCATGTATACAAAAGCACCCAAGACTATCATGGCATTTGTTAAAATCCCTGGCATACTCATAAAAAACCCTGCAACCTTGAGGCTATGCTCAGTTAAGCAAGATTTGATCTTTGCGTCTCCTTGCGCTTCTATATTGCTGATTTTCGCTTCTATGGTTTTATCTGCAACTAACTTTCGCAATTCAGCCTGACTATGCTCACTGAGCTGCTCAGCGACCAACTTGGAAATAAGTTGTACCACAACACCCGCCAAGGCAAGCGCAGCAAACACCATAAAATACTCAGTTTGGCGTTCACCATTAGCATTAATAATTTCGTTGATCAGTGCCACCAATGAAACACTGATAATGCCAAAAATAATACTGCTAAGCGCTGTCGCAACAAAGCGCTGCCAAGTCTTTTTTATCAGAAAAACTAACACGATTTCTCCCAAGGATGATCAAATCCCTTACAGGACGACTTTGAACTAAAAAAATTCACTTGGATCGCGTCATATATTAAAAACCCGATAGCCTAAATCATGTTACCTATTCTCAAACCTTACTTGTCACCAGCACTTGAACAATACGCACGCGGCGTTTCATTAATCAGCGAAACGCAAACGCCACTATCTCAACAACTTGAGCGCGTGGTGACACTTAGCGAGGCGATTGCGCAATTCAGTGCTGCCAAAGGAGTGAAAGGTAAAAGAGCACAAGCTTCGGTATGGCATATGCACTACACCTTACAGATCATGCCTTCGGTGCTGTTTGTACACAGTGTGTTAAATCGTAAACTGCCTTTTGCAACTGAGCAGGTAAGCATAGACACCAATCATTGGCAGCTACAATTACCACACCAAGGCACCGCTATGGCTTCGCAGCCTACCTTGGAAAAATACGACAGCTTCATCTTTGAGCACTTGGTGCCCTTACATCGTTTCTTAGTACAGCACTTTGGTGTGCCTGAACCTGTTTTATGGAGCAATTGCGCTTTTAGACTAAGGCAGTTTTTCCCCACAATCCTTCATTATACTGGCAGGCGCACAGAGACGCAGGAAGACTTTGAGACCCTCACCCAGTCAAAATTCTTAGGACAACTGCGTAACCCATTTTACGCGCCTCGAATCGAGCTTAGTGATACACATGGCTCTTATCAATTAAGAGCATCCTGTTGCTTTTTACACAAGGTAAGTAATAGCAAGCTTTGCCGTGACTGCCCCAAACAACCACATCATGCCGATGCACGCCAACAACAGCGAGCTCTGTATAAAACAATGATGGCAACTAACGACATATAAATCTAAATCTTTATTGTTTACCTTCGTCTTGATGTCAATTAATTCGTTTTCACTGCTGCTTTGTCAGCGAGGTGTGCTCATGGACTTCAGTCAAGTTATTCAGCTCGAACAATATGCAAAAGCCGCGCAGTTTAACCCAGAGAAAAACTGCCTCTTTACCACAGGAACGCACTGCCTAGTCAGTCAAGGCGTGCGCAAACGCATTACGCTACCGATCAACGATACCGCACAACTGGTTGCCAACATTACCGCTAACATGCGTGACCTGCCTGATGACACCATCGCATTTGCAGCACTGCCGTTTTGCAAAACAGAACAGGCACAAGTCATCATTCCGGAAAAGGTATCGCGCTGGGATAAAGCCGCGTTTAACGCTTGGTTTGATGCTGAATTGGCTCCTGTTCATGGGCAAAAGAACCACCTATCAGCAATTACAGACATTCAATCGCAGGCGCAATTTGAGCAAGCGGTTGTCCAAGCGAAGCAATTATTCGATAGCGAGCAGCTAGACAAAATTGTACTCAGTAAGCAAACACAGCTGGATTTCGATCAGCCAATAAATCACCACTTGGTGCTACGTAATTTATTACAGCAAAGTCAGTCAGGGTATCACTTTTCATTCCCGACGATAGATGGCGCGACATTAATGGGAGTAAGCCCTGAGCTGTTACTCAAAAAGCAAGCTGAAGCGTTAACCACCAACCCATTAGCTGGGTCTATTCCACGAGATCCGTGCCCAAAGGAAGAAGCCCATCGACGCAGCGTATTATTTGCATCGAAAAAGGATAGATATGAGCATGCTGTGGTCATTGAAGACATCCAGCAAGTACTTAGTCCATTTTGCAGTAAACTAAATATCCCTGCCCAGCCTGAATTATTAAGTACAGCCACCATGTGGCATTTATCCACTGTGATCTCTGGTGCCTTACAACACCCTGAAACTCACAGCTTGATGATTGCCAACCAACTGCACCCCACCCCTGCGCTATGCGGTAAGCCGACCTCTGTTGCCTATCCAAAAATAGCGGAACTAGAACAACATAGCAGAGGCTTATTCTCAGGAATAATTGGCTGGTTTGATAAGCAGGGTAACGGTGAATGGGTAGTGGTAATACGTTGTGCGCAGCTATATAAACACACTGCGACACTCTTTGCTGGCGCAGGCATAGTGGCGGCTTCTGATCCCCGCTCGGAGTGGTTAGAAACAGAGGCAAAACTCAATACCATGTTGAATGCACTCGAAATAAAGCAAACATACTACGCAATGAGAAATAAACTCCATGAAGCAAATTGATTTTACCCCTTGGCCCCCTGAGCTAGCAAAGCGCTATCGTGAAAAAGGTTATTGGCAAGACCGCCCGCTAACTTCAGTCATCAGCGATCAGCTCGCACAACATGGCGATAAACCAGCCGTTATTGATGCTCACCGTAGTTTGACGTATCAAGAGCTTGAAGCGTATAGCGATCACTTGGCTGCTTACCTTGCCGCTCAAGGGATCCAGCAAGGAGATACTGCGCTTATTCAACTGGCAAACCAAGTTGAATTTTATATTAGCTTATTTGCTTTGCTAAAGTTAGGCGCAGCCCCCGTATGTGCGCTGTTTAGCCATAAACAGACAGAAATTAACAGTTACTGCGAGCAACTTGAACCAACAGTACTGATTGTCTCTTCAGCGCATGAGCTGTATCGTGATGACGCTTTTATTCAAACATTACAACAACAGTACCCAAGTATTCGCACGACGTTGGTGGATCACCCCAAAGGTAATAGCCTATTAAAACAGGCCTACCTTCAGCCCCGCGCATTTATTGCCCCTGATTTAAACCCTGAACACGTGGCGTTCTTCCAACTTTCGGGCGGCAGTACAGGAACACCTAAACTTATTCCGCGAACCCACAATGACTATTTGTACTCTGTGGTCGCCAGCAAAGATATTTGCGAATTAACAGAGCAACATGTTTATTTATGCGCCCTCCCTGCGCCTCATAACTTTCCACTAAGCTCCCCTGGCGCACTTGGGGTTTTTGCCGCAGGCGGCACTGTTGTGATGGCAAACGATCCCAGCCCAAGCAGTTGCTTCCAGTTAATAGAAAGATACCAAGTTACCCATACGGCTTTAGTTCCTCCAGCCTTACAACTGTGGTTACAGCACGCACCAAAAAGCGCACATAACTTACAAAGCCTCGTGGTAATTCAAGTGGGTGGCGCTAAATTAAGCCTGACCATTGCAGAGCAAGTTAAGCCACTACTTGGCTGCCAGCTACAACAAGTATTTGGCATGGCTGAAGGGTTGGTTAACTATACCCGCTATGATGATGATCTTTGGCATATCCTTCATACACAAGGTCGACCAATCAGTGAAGACGATGAAATCAAAGTCGTCGATGAGCAAGGTAACTTAGTACCAGATGGTGAAGAAGGGCGACTCTTAACAAGAGGGCCTTATACAATTCGCGGTTACTATCGCTCACCTGAACATAATCAAAGTGCCTTTGATGAGCATGGTTTTTATAGCTCCGGAGACTTAGTAAAACGTTTACCATCTGGCCACCTCATCGTCACCGGTCGAGTGAAAGACCAAATCAATCGTGGTGGTGAAAAGATCGCAGCAGAAGAAGTCGAGAACCTTTTACTCGGGCATCCAAATATTCAACAAGCCGCGATTGTAGCTATGCCAGATGCAACGTTAGGTGAAAAAAGTTTTGCTTTTCTTACTGGTATACCAGTTAAAGCACTTGCACTTCGAAAATACCTGCGCGAGCAGGGTATCGCTGACTACAAAGTGCCAGATAAGTTTAAGTTTATAGACAACTTACCGTTAACGCCTGTTGGCAAAGTCGATAAAAAACAGCTTCGTAACGAAACCGAAGTTCAGCAACCTACCCCACAATTTTAGAGAAGTAACATGAGTATACCTAAATTAAATCACTATGCTCTGCCGCGCGCCGCTGAGCTTGCACCAAATCGCGTAGAGTGGCAGCTAGAGCCACACCGTGCAGCGTTATTGATCCATGATGTCCAGCATTATTTTGTTTCTTTTTATGGCCAAGACAACCCATTAGTCACCGCCATGATAGAAAATATTCAACGTATAAAAGCGTATTGTTATGAGCATGATATTCCAGTCTACTACACCGCTCAGCCAATTAAACAAGGTCGTAATGAGCGCGGCTTACTACTTGATATGTGGGGAGCTGGACTACAAGATCCCAGCCAGCAACCTATCGTTGATGCACTTGCCCCCACAGAAAAAGACACGGTACTGACCAAGTGGCGGTATAGCGCATTTCAAAAATGTGATTTTGAAAGCCAACTGCAAGCTCAGCAGCGTGATCAACTATTGATTGTCGGTATTTATGGTCATATCGGTGTAATGACCACAGCAATAGATGCGTTTATGCGAGATATCCAACCCTTTGTTGTCGCAGATGCAATCGCAGATTTCACCAAAGATGAACATATGATGGCACTTCACATCATCAGTCAACGTGCAGGTAAAGTGCTTACCACCGCAGAGCTTATTGGTGAAGCCAGTACAGACTTGACCACTCTAGACGGATTAAAAGCGTTTATTTTGCCATTAATTGATTGTGAACCTGATGAGTTTGATGAACATGAAAGCCTCATTGATTACGGCTTAGACTCTGTACAAGTCATGAATTTAATTTCTTTGTGGCAGCAACAAGGTATTGAGACTAATTTCATCGAGCTTGCACAAGTACCAACGCTTGCCGCTTGGGTGGAGCTGTTAGAAACACGGATGGCTGAATAATGGCGTTGCCATTAACTGACTCTCAGCATGCCATGTGGCTACTGCATACCATCAGTGGCCAAGGTAATTTGTTTAATGTTGCCGAGTGTTTAGAGTTTCACGGTAAAATCGATGCCGCGCTGTTTAAAGCCGCGCTGCATCATGTATTTGAGCAAACAGAGTTATTACGTAGTCACTTTATTCATGATGACAACTTTACCCCCAGCATTATTGTGGGAAATATTCAGCCCTCATTGAACATTGAATATCTTGACCATGATATTGTCTCAGTCGCAGAGTTTATGTCTCAGCAGGTTGCCACAACGCTCGGCAAATCGTTTGATTTGGCTACTGACTGCTTAATGCAATTTAAATTAGTACGTACGCCAAGCCAAGATTATTGTTTTATTGTTGGCCATCACATCGTGCTAGATGGCTATGGCTTTGGGCTATTTCATCAAGCTTTAACTCGCTGTTATAACGCATTAAACGCGGGTAAACCTATGCCTCATTGCCAATTTACCACGCAACAACAGCTACTTGATTTACACACCAGCGACAAATACCAACAACGTCTATCCGAGGCTAAAGCGTCTTTAAACCAGTGGCTGGATCAACACCCACCGGCGCAAAGTTTTAGTCATAGTGAAGCCGCGATCACAGCACCTAATCAACGTTATCACTTCGGGTTAACACGCCCCCAATGGCAAACGTTACAATCTGCCGCAAATTATGTGGATGCCGCCCCAAGTGAAATTTTACTGAGCGTCATTGCAGCCGTGTTAGCCGCCAAGCACAGTACCTTTGAAGTCACCTTAGGGCTTGTGATGATGAATCGCCACTGTGCTATTGAGTTCTCCTGTCCGACGGTACAAAGCAATGTTCTGCCATTACCATTGACTTTGCCGTCGGCGGATGGGCTAAAGCATGTTGCAAAGCACATCAATAAACAAATTAAGCGCCTTAAGTCCTTACAGTGCTACCGCGTAGAGCACTTAAAGCGCGACCGTAAACAACAAGGTAAATCCATTGAGATAAGCGGCCCGACAATTAACATTCTACCGTTTACCAGTCATCCTCGTTATGGCGAGGTAACAACGCGTAGTCACATTCTCAGTGCAGGTACCACTGATGACCTGATGATCCAAATCTACCTAAATGGTGATGAGCCAGCGCAGTTTGATATTGATTACAACCATGCCAGATATTCATCACAGCAAATTAGTGCAATTGCACAGGCCATCGTCTCAACCGCGAGTCGCTGGACACGCACACCGGCTTTATCTTGTAACGCGATTACACAGGAGTTAGAACATGGGGTTTGATAGTCTGCTGCAACAGGAGTATCGCAATAAGGTGGTTTGGATCACAGGTGCAGGCCAAGGGATAGGTCAAAGTATTGCGGAAAAATTCATTCAACTTGGCGCGCGCGTTGTTGGTTTTGATAAACAATTTCCCCGTACTCATAACCTGTTTAAAGCAGTACAGTGCGATCTCGAAGACTTAACAACACTACAAGCTACATTGACTGAGCTTATCCAGCAGGGTCTTGCCCCTCATAATTTACTTAATGTCGCAGGGGTACTTGAGTTAGGTGAATTAGAGTCGCACTCATTAGAGCAATGGCAGCACTGTCAACACGTTAACGCAGGAGCCGTGTTTGTGTTTCTAAAAACCTGTGCAAGTCACTTCAAACAGCAAGGTCTCGGCAGTATTGTAACGGTTAGCTCAAATGCCAGTCATACACCACGTCAAAGTATGGCCGCCTACTGTGCCTCTAAATCTGCTGCAACACAATTGACCCTAACCGCGGGGTTAGAATTAGCCCCTTATGGCATACGTGCCAATGTTATCGCACCGGGGTCAACATTAACCCCGATGCAAACCGGTATGTGGTTAGATGATTCAGGTGCCGACCAAGTTATTCAGGGTTTTGCAAGCCAATACAAGCTTGGGATCCCACTGCAAAAACTGGCGACACCAGAAGAAATTGCCAATTCAGTGTTATTTTTTGCTTCATCACTGAGTTCGCATACTACCTTGCAAGTGCTCACTATAGATGGTGGTGCGACACTTTAGGCTTCGCCTGGGACTTTGCTTTAGGCTTAGCCTCAGACTTATTCACAAGCGTTGCTTCGCGACATAGATTCAGCAACGCTTTTATCCAGATAGCGATAATGGCGCACGTTAATAATGTCCATACAACCAAAAATAGTTTAGAGCCCAATGGCAATACCGGGAACTGGCCAGCAATGCCATACCCCATCAGTGTGTGGTAGGCATAATATCCAATGCACAACAGCAGTGCACCGCTTAACCCCAGAGACACCTTCACACCGCGAAGATCTTCTTTGCGACGCAGTTTCAACTGACGTTTAACATACATATAGGTTCCGCTAAGCACTAAAAATGACAGCGCTAAGCCAAATATACACCACAGTATTTTTACCCAAACCCCTGCAAAATTACCAAAATGTAAGGGATCCGCAGTGTCAGATAATCGCCAATATAACCCTTGGCTAGATGCAGTTTGGCTATAGACTATCTCACCTGTGTATGGGTTGACATAAACCTTGTTAGCGCGGTCTCTGACCAATACATCATTAGCCTGGCCTTCCGCATAAAAGTAACCGCCAGAATAGCGGATGGCTCTAATATCTAAGTCTGGTCGCGCTTCTTTAACTTTAGCTGCGAGTGTCACCACTGATAGTTGAGGCTTATCTTGTGCTGCCAACTCAGGCAATGGATTTACAGCGAACTGCCCAACATCAGTATATGCCGTTTTGCCATCAGCTAAGTCCATCCTAACAAACTCAAATAAATACCACATGCTGGTCACGGCAATGACCACAGCCAACCATAGACTCCATACTCCAGCCAATTTATGGGTACTGGCGACTTTCGCGCGAGTGTCTCCACTGAGTTTTAATGTAAAAAATTTACGCCACCATCCTCGATAAAGGTACAGTGCCGTCAGTGTTGATATGGTGATCGGAATTGCAAACACCAAAACCAAATAGTAAGAAACGATACTATCGAACACACCAAAGAAGTGCATATGAAAGTCTCGGAAAAACCGTTGAATATTCAAAAAGCTCGTTTCTCCTTGAATATTCCCGGTATAGGGATCAACATAAATATGTTGCCATGGGTTGTCGGGTAAGCGCACCACAAAGTCGTGCGCAAAATGTGCCTCGGCACCTGCAAAAGCAATCCCGATTCGCGCGTCCGGATAAGTCTCTTGCACCTTTTCATATGCACTCGCCAAGCTCACTTGAGGACTGCTCTCTGGCGCACGGACCGTATCATCAAATAGCCAATCTAACTCATAAGAAATGGTAGCAAATGCCCCTGTCCAACAGATCACGAATAATAGTAAGCCAAACCAAACGCCGCTTAAACTATGCCAACTGAACCATTGTTTTGCTGTCATTTTTTTCACCTAAAAAGGAAGTCGCAACAGCGCGTACTTCACTCTCCTTGTTTAGAATCGATAGTTAATCGCTAAGCTCGCGCTACGCGGATCACCTGGGAATAGCTGGCTATAGCTGTAACCGCCGGTCCAATGTACTTTGTCAAATAGGTTATCTACTACCAGTGATGCTTTCCAGTCATCCGCTTGATAATAAATACCCGCGTTATACAGCACATAGCTTGGCAGCAATAGTCCTTCTGATGATGTCGGACGCTCACCGACGTAGTTGGCGCCAATACCTACAGACCAATTATCATTAAATTGATACCGCGACCAAATTGTCGCCATATGCTTAGCAGCACCTTCTTTACGTTTCCCAATCTCACTGTCATTCAGATCTTTGGTTACTTTTGCTGAGTTGTAAGCATAGTTAGCAATAATTGAGAACTGTTCGCTCAATTGACCGTTGAGATCAAACTCAAATCCTCTCGCCCGCTCAGCACCACGCTGACGATACATGTAGCGAGCGAAATCAATTTTAGCGGATGCTTCAGCATCATATAGCACAACATTTTCACGAGTAATTTGATAAATTGCTGTTGTTATTTGTAAGTTATCATTGAATAAACGTGCCTTAAAACCGGCTTCGTATAATTCGCTATCTTGTGGTTTAAATGGTCCACCTTGCTCAGGGTTATTTGAATACAGTGGAGGTGGCTCAAACCCTTGCATCCAGCTGGCATAAACGCTCTGCGTATCGGACAGTTTGTATACAGTGCCAAGCCTTGGCAGTAACTGGCTGTCTTTTGAGCTACCACCACCCGTATTATCAAGGTCAAAGCGCTCTTCACGTAAACTGGCTAATAGCGACCATTGTCCAAGCACGATGCGGTCTTGTATATAAATCCCTTCGCTTTGTAGGTTACCCCCAAACACAGGGCGCTGAGTTGCATTATAACTGGCCGTGTCGCGACGCTGGTAAACCGGGTTTAGAATATCGAACTGTATTGCATTATTGGCCACACGCTGACTAGATTCTCTAAACCTGTCAATATAGTCATAACCAATGACAACATTATGTTCGATGTTTCCAGTATAGAAATTACCATTTAGATAACTGGAGAACGAGTCCGACTCTGCTTCAGAGTTACGATCAATGTAACGCAGATTCACCACAGAGTCAGAGCCATCAACATAGTTTCCAATACCATGCTCGATTAAGTCTTGGTCACTATCTTGGTGCATATACTGTACAGCTAGCCACCATGAGTCGCTAAAACGATAATCAACGGCAAGGCTACTAATCAAACTTTCAGTATCTAAATGGTCCCCAGGCTGGGTGGCCGAGACTTCGATTGGCACCGCGCCCAACTGTTGACTGCCACGAATATTGGGCTGGCCTCGTTCTAAAATCCCCTCACTGTCTGAATAGACAAACTCCAAGTTTAGCTTCAGGGTATCACTGGCAAGAAAAGTAACGCTTGGAGAGACCAACAAGCCCTTGTTAAACGCTTGATTTCTGAAAGATTCTGAATCTTCGTAACCAACATTTAAGCGATATAATATTGACTCAGATTGATTCGCAGCACCAGTGGTATCAAGCGCCACATACTTCTCTTGATAACTCCCGATACGAGCACTTAGCTCATGGCGACTGGTTGCGAGCGGTTTTTTGGTTACCGTATTAATGACACCACCGGGGCTGGCATCACCGAAAATTGCAGAGGCTGGGCCTTTTATCACTTCTACCCGTTCGACATGCGCGATGGCTGTTTGTGACCAAAAGTCATTGTACGTGCGCATACCATTGAGGCGACGATCATCTTGGCTGCGAAAACCGCGAATAGTAATATCGTTGTATACCGAAAACTCACTGGCACCGCTAACAAAAGGCGTTACATCATTCAGGCGCATCAATCCCTGTTGCTGAATTAACTCTTTGGTCACTGCACTAATGGATTGCGGTAAATCTAAAATATCAGCAGCAGTCTTAGTTGCGGAATACGTATACGTAGCAAAATGCTTTTCCGAATCTCGTCCAAGCACTTCTATTACCTCTATATCTTCACTTGCCAGTGATTGCTCTGCTGCCCAACTGGATAGCGGAACAATACTGGCTAATATCAGTAATCGCTTACCTACTGATTGCATCGTCATAATCTCCTTTTCTTATTACCTGCAATGGTAACGAAAACAATTATCACTTACAATCTATGCTTATTTTAATTTTATCACTTTTTGTACAGTTTCTATGACACTCCCATGAGAAATAATCTCCATGTGATTGGCATTCACATACTCAATATGCTCAATGCCAAAGCGCTGGTTGAACACGTTAGTCAGCACTTCATCGCGCTCTGTGCTCCACACCGCATAATAGGTAGGCGTATCTAATGTGTGATATTCCACTTCGTGTCGACCTGCGCAGCGCAATAAGTAAGTTTGCTCTAAGGTCTGGATAATTTCTGACACTGGCATGGCAGCAATATTCTTTTCCAGCAGTGCTAAATGCGCTGTCACAAAACGCGAAATATCCTCACCTCTTGACGCACTAGAATCACCGTCCGACCATGGAAACGCTCTTACCGCTTGCGCAAAATCAGTAAAGCGCTCGGGAGCGGCGACGCTTTCAGAAAGTCGCGTTAAAATATAATCACGCCAACTCTCCGATCTTTGATTCGCAGGTTCAAAGGGATCCCAGCTATCAATGAGGAAGACGTTAGCTACCTGATATTTATGTAATGCGAGCGCTTCGACCAACTGTAATGCCAAGGCACCACCTAACGACCAGCCTAACACATGAATATTTTCATAGCCGCTCAAGTCTCCAAGCTGTTGAGCA
The DNA here is from genome assembly GCF_013366255.1 of Pseudoalteromonas sp. McH1-7. Taxonomy (NCBI): domain Bacteria; kingdom Pseudomonadati; phylum Pseudomonadota; class Gammaproteobacteria; order Alteromonadales; family Pseudoalteromonadaceae; genus Pseudoalteromonas; species Pseudoalteromonas sp. McH1-7. Next base: position 81,646 of record NZ_JABWPQ010000014.1, read on the forward strand.
TAACGAGATGCCAGCGTCTTAAAATTATCGCTAGATGATAACTCAGTGTCAGGGGTGATCCCGACACACCTCACCTGTTCAGGCATCGCCATTGCCAAGGGGCGATATGATATGGTAAATCCACGGCCATCGTGAAGACATATTAATAAATCACTGGGTGCGCGTCCCCCTACTGACTCAGGCAAAATATCACTCACAGAAGCTTGTTTTGAGGCCACCATTTGCTCAGCTAAGGCACGTAAGTTATCCGCTTGCCAGATAGCCTGAGCAACGAGAGGTTCAGGTCTGGCAAGTTTATGCCACTGATGCACCATGCGTAGCGCGTGAATCGAGTTGCCTCCAAGGGCAAAGAAATTATCCTCCCGAAACACTTGCTGACGCTGTAAAATCTGTTGCCAGACGCGTGCTAATGCTTGCTCAACATGACCCACAGGTAATGTGCCCTGCGTCTGCTGTAATGAAGGTGCTGGCAGCGCTTTTCTATCCACTTTACCGCTGTGATTAAGCGGTAGAGTATCCAGTATAATAAGTTGCTCTGGCACCATATAACTTGGCACCAGTGCACTCAGCGCTGTTTTTATGTCTTCACTTTGCAACTGCTGGGTGCAAACATAACCAATCAACTGCTTGCTCCCCTCGGCATCGTGAGCAACCACCACAGCTTGGGTTATACCATCAATACATAGCAACTGACTTTCAATCTCACCGATTTCTATACGGTGCCCTCTAATTTTTATCTGGTGATCTGTACGGCCGAGAAAATGCAGCTCATTACGGGCGTTTACCTCAACTAAGTCACCTGTGCGATAGAGTCGCTCACCCGTGTCAGAAAATGGATTGGCGATAAACCGCTGTGCAGTCAATGCAGGTTGTGCAAAGTATCCCCGTGCCAATCCTAAACCACCGATGTACAGCTCTCCACATACGCCCTGCGGACAAGCGTTTAAGTGCTGATCTAACACATATAACTGTGTATTTCGGACAGGATGACCAAGATGAATATGTGCTGTGACAAGGTGACTAGAAGACCACACTGTGGTCTCCGTTGGGCCATACATGTTGTAGAGCGTGACTTGTTTATCTCGTAATGATTGAGCCAACGCTGGAGGCAGCGCCTCTCCGCCACACAGACCAATAACCGCAGCGCTAATCAACTCTTTTGCCAATAAGGCCTGCCACCCCGCAGGGGTCGCTTGAATATGAGTAATACCGATTAAGTCAGTGGCTTGTAGTTCTAGTACCGAGTTAGCAATATAAGTCTGCGCCCCACTGACCAAAGGCAGATAAAGCTCTAAACCAGAAATATCGAACCCCAGTGCAGTCAAGGCTAACCATTTTGAGTCATGTGTGAGTGAAAATTGAGACTGCATGGCGAGAATGAAGTTAACTAAATTACCATGACTTATCGCAACACCTTTAGGCTGACCAGTTGAACCAGAGGTATATAGAATATAAGCCAGCTGCTGCGGCCTGATACGAACAATAAACGGAGGCTGCGGATATTGCCGCTCGTTCACCGCAGCAATTGACCAAACCGGTAAATTCCCGGGGTTATGAACAGTGTCGATATTCGTCACAATCGCCACAGCGGCACTTGAATTGAAAATTAATTGCTGGCGCTGTTGTGGCATGGTCGGGTCGATAGGAACATACACCGCCCCCGCCTGCATACACCCAAGCAGCGCAATAACCATGTCAGCTTGACGAGAAGTGATAATGGCAATCCTATCTTCGCTTTGCACTCCCTGTGCAATTAGAAAGTTGGCAAAGTTAGCGCTTAGCTCAAGCAACTTTTGGTAGCTTAGCTGCGCACCGCTATCATCCGCGATGGCCAACGACTCTTGGCGGCTGCCTTGTTTAGTAATAAGGTCAATAATAGTGACAGCATCATTATCTTGTTGTGGCGCACAAAATACGCTATCGGGCTGATGGATAAGTACGTTATTTATACTTTGCTGTGGCCCATGCAGCACAGCGTGTAATAAAGCGAGATAGCAGTGCTGCAATTGTTGCAATAGTGCTTGGCTATACATCGTGCTGTCGGCTTCAAAATAAAGCTCAATAGCCCCCTCTTGCACACTAACATCTAACGATAATTCAAACTTTGCAGTGTGGTTTTCTACACTCACGGGGATAAGCGCCATCGTTTGGTCGCTACTTGGCTGCGGGTCACTTTGCAAATAGTTGAACAAGACTTGAAAGTACGGATGTCTATCAGCCTGCACCGGCCACTCTAATTGCTCCGCAAGCCATTCAAATGGTACTTGATCTTCATTAATTAAACGCAGCGTATGTCGTTGGTTGCACTCAATCGCATCAAGAAAAGTGACACCATCTTGTACTTCATTTCTGTACAGCTGGGTATTCATAAAACACCCAACCACATCAGCAAGCTCTGGCAGATTACGAGCTGCGGTAGGCGAGCCTATCAAAAAGTGCGCGGTACTACTAAAGCGGCTCAATGTCGCTTGCAATAACGTCATAAATAACGCTGCGGCAGTATTTCCGTGGCGCTGGCAAAAAGCGTTAACTTGCTGAACTTGAACACGGGATAACTGACAACTTAATGTCAGCGCATGAGCAAGATGTTCGGTTTCTGGCTCCACCATAGGTAGCGCAATCGGCTGCGGTGCTGCACCCACATAACCTTGCCAATAATCTAAAATGTTGTTGGCCTCTTCATTAAGCAAGTACTCACTTTGCCACGTCGCATAATCTAGGTAACGACATGATGGTTTCGTCAGTGATTGTCCCTGATATGCTGCTAGCAAGTCTTTTAAGATCAAAGTTTTTGACCATGCGTCGCTCACAATATGATGATTGCGTAATAATAAATATCCGCCTTGAACCGTACGCACCCATGCAGCTTTTAGTAGCGGCACTTGGCTTAAATTAAATGGCTTATCACACCATGCTTTGACCTCTTGCTGTGCAAAAAGCGCATCACCATCAAGCTCAGTGTCTACTTCAATGAGGGTTAATGGCACCTGACACTGCGACGCGACCACCTGAGTTGCCGTGCCGTCAAACTGATAATAAGTGCGGAAAATATCATGACATTCAACGAGTGCATCCAGTGCGCACTGGAGCTGTAACAAATCTAACGCATCAGGCGCACGATATGCACGTAATACATCATAGGCGTTACTGGTTGGATCAATTTGCTGAAGTAGCCACAAACGCTTTTGCTGAAACGAAAGCGTACCTGAGCTGTGATCAGTGGCGACGATAGTTGTCGTGTCGCTTTGTGCTTCGGGCTCACTCCATAATTGTGCCAACAAGTCCAAATCTAGACCATCGACCAGTTCATCCGCTAACTCATTATTTGACATACCCATACCCATTCAAATAAAAGTGGGAGCCTCAGGCTCCCACTTTATACCAATTAGACTTAATACTTGCTCAATTTGAAAGCGTAAATCTGACGCTAACGGCGTTAAAAATTTCTTATTTAGAACAACTAAATAGCAAAATTTTTGCCTAGTAATCGACAAGATTTTCTCGCCTCAAAATAGACCTCTTAATTAAGATAATTGGTATTATCGTCTCAAAATTATCTTGGGTTATCCCTTACCCTGATACCTATGTGGCTTTCAGACCCATTTTTTCGCGCAATGCCGCCTGCTGTTCTGGCGTCAGTGTCGCCAACTTAATTTGCGTCAATGCTAATTTCTCCAATCTAGACGGATCACCACTTAAGTTATTTAGTGCTTGAGCCAAAGATTGAATGCTTGGGTTATCAAACACAACGCCAGGTTCAATATTCAATAAGAGTAATTTCTTTATGCGTGTAGCAAACTTGATAGCAGACAGAGAGTGCCCACCTAAATCGAAGAAACTGGCATCACAACTTACTCTCTCTACTTCTAAAATATCCGCCAACGTGGACGCAAGTAAGGTTTCTAATTGACTGCTAGGCGCAACATAAGTAGATAAAGTCAACTCAGCAATTTTAGGCAAACTTTGACGATCTACCTTACCGTTAGCAAGCAGTGGTAACTCTGTCACACTGACAAAGAAAGCAGGCACCATGGCATCTGGCAATACATCGCGTAACTGCGTCTGTAACGTAAGGTTTTCCTCTCCAGTTAACAGCTCATTTGCTACGGTTTGTTTATCTAAATACTGAGTTAAGAAGGCAACCAAAACAGCTTCATTGCCATACTGTTGTACCGCCACAAAACAATCTACGTTGTCTAAGTGCTGTGTAATAGCCAGTGCCACTTCATTGGGCTCTACTCTAAAGCCACGGATCTGCACTTGGTCATCCTTACGACCAGATAAACTAATAGAGCCATCAGGTAAATAACGAGCTACGTCACCTGTACGGTAAAGGCGCTCAGACCATTGACTGTTATCGACAAAAACACCGCTGGAATCAGCATTAACATATCCTGCTGACAATTGCTTACCCGCAATACATAATTCGCCTTGCTCACCAGTTGCACACAAGCCATCTTGTGGAGTTAAGATAAAGATTTGTGAGCCAGAAAAGACTTGGCTAAGTCTTGGCACTGCGGCATCAAAGCGTGCGTTGTTTTCATATGAATGTGACATCACACCCACAGTGGCTTCTGTCGGCCCATAGTGGTTAAACACCTGTGTTTGCGGCGCTAACTTATGTACCTTTTGAATTAATGCAGGCTTGGCCGCCTCGCCACCTAAGATCAGCTTAGTTGGCAGACTGGCTGGCATGACTTCCAATAATGCTTGTAAATGAGAAGGCACTATCTTGACGCAATCGACCGCGTGCTCAGCCACAAAGCGACCAAATGCGTCGCCATCGAGCATTTGCTGCTCACTGGCAACAATAAGCGTGGCACCATTATAAAAAGCATTGAATAGCGTAGTATTACCAATGTCTGCGGCAACGGTAGAGGTGAGACCAAAGCGCTGGTTTTGCTGTAGCTCAAGTGCGTGTGAAGACGCAGCGCAATATTGTGCAAGTTGTTGATGTGCAATAGGCACACCTTTTGGCACTCCCGTGGAACCAGAAGTAAACAATACATAAGCGATGTCTGCTAACTGATACTCAGGTAGCACACTACTGTCTAACTCTAGCTGTTGCGCCTCTAGTAGCCACTGCTCAACATTATGCTCATCTATATGAAGGATTGCACCAGACGCGTCCATCACACGCTGTTTGCGCGGCTCTGGCCAACTTGGGTCAATTGGGCAATATGCTGCACCGGCACGCATCACCGCCAGTAACATGACCACTTGCTGCCAACTGCGAGGTAGCGATAACAGCACAACACAGCCTTGCTTTACTCCATGGGCTTGTAGAGCTTGCGCTGTCTTATTGACCAAAACAGTAAGTTGGCTGTAGTTAAGTGAGTGTGCAGCATCTACCAATGCAATGTGCTCACTTTTAGCGTCTGCAAAATATTCAAGTTGTGCCAGCACGTGGGTAGCAGTTAGCCCTTGATCTGCATTTAACGCGAGAAAGCGCTGCTGTTCTTGCGCAGTAACAAGGGTAATATCAGCCACGGCAATTGCCAAATATTGCGGGGCTTGTGCCAATAAATGAACAAATTGCTGTAACAAGATACTTGCGGCTTGATGTGAATAAGCTGAGCTATTAAATTGCAGTCGCACTCTGTCATCGGCAATAGTTAAGGATAATTCTGCGTTATCGGCAATCGCGACGGTTGCTTCTGCACTCACTACCTCTGATGCAAAGTGTGCAACTACACTACTATTGGCAAGCGTTTCAGGGCGCTCAAAACATTCCGCCCACTCCATGTGCTGAGACAAGGTAAAGGCAAACTGATTAATCCACTCTGCTAATACCTGCTGTTTAGCTTGTGGTACTTGAACCGGTAATGCCTGCGTATACACACCAAGCGCATCAGCCAACTCTTCGCTCATTTGGCGCGGATCATAACCTACACTGGTCACAAAGCTTTGCCCTGAAACACGCGCTAGTAATAACCACCATAATGATAAGTATATGCTTTGTGCATCTACCTCTAATTGTGCGCTAAGCGCTGTGATCGCTTCTGTCGTAGACTCAGCTAATGCTTCATCAACGCACTGTAGGTTTTGTAACGCCCCTTGCTCTGGCGCTTTGTGATACGGTAATGCAAAGTGATTTTTTGCATTATTAAGCTGGCTAATATACTGCTGCCAATAAGCTTTACCTTGAAGTGAATCTTCGCTGCTAGTCAGCTCTTCAAGCCACGCGAGAAAATCAGGGTATTGGACACTTTCTTCAACAGCTAAATTAAGATCTAACAAGCGCTGTACAATTTTCTCTGTACTAGCCAAATCAACGCATAGCGCATGGGTACGCACCAACAGGTATGCTTCATCCCGGTGGCTAATTTTGACCACTTGTAAATTTTGACCCGCAGCAGGGTTCAAAGACACAGGTTGCAAGCTATCAAGTGTTGCTAAGTTAATGCTGGCATCGGCTTCCAACGTCATGGTGGCAATGACGGGCTTGGTACTTAAGTGAGGTACCTGTCTTAAACCACGAAAACCTGACACCTCGCTAAACGTAAAGCTCAAAATGATATTGTCATCAATGATTTCATTAAGTCTAGCTTGGAGATGTTCTGTGCTGTGTTGCTCTGACATGCGCGCCAGCACGCTATTATATGCCAATGGCTCCAGTGTATTACCTAGACATTGCTGCTGCTCACTCAATGACAGGCCTTGTGGATAAGCAGAGATATATTCTTGGATCATGATATGCACTACCTTTTACTGTGCTTGATTTGCTTGTTTTAGATCTTGTTGCGTATAGATATCACCCATAGCAACTACAATTTTCCTTGGACCCTCAAATGGATCTCTGGCATGTGCAGCGAGCATATTATCCAGCATCACTACGTCACCTTGCTGCCACTCAAAACGCACCGCACATGTTTCATATGCAGCACCAATAATGGCCATCTCTTCATCACTGATAGCAGAGCCGTCACCAAAATACACGTGTCGAGGCAAACGCTGCTCTCCCACTAACTCGATCAAACTCTCTTTGACTTCCGGCTCTAGACAGGCAATATGATGCAGTTGCACTTGATTGAAAAACGACCTTTCCTTTGTCACTGGGTGAACAATAACGCCATGGGTTTTGGTTTTTGTTTGGAGGCCGTCATTCTCTAGCCATTGATATTCAATATTTGCTGCATTCAGCCTCGCTTCCACTTCAGTTTTACTGTCAGTTTTATAGAAATGCTGCCAGCTTACGTCAACACTCTTATGGAAATTACGTAGGTACAGCAAGCCTTTTTCTTCTATTTTTTGCACCAATTCACTGGGCAAAACTGATAACATTCGACGACAATCTACTATGGGTGTCGTACCGCCAACAGGAGAAGGTAATTCACAGAAAAACCACTGTTTACGCGGCCACTGCTCTAGATGTGAACTTTCATTATGATAAAGGATCATTTTGTTTTCAGGATAAGGCGTAGACTTATAAGTCTTTTTACCACCCTCTTTTTTAGGCAGATCGCCATAGTTGCCATATAAGCCTGGCTGAATTGCATTGGCAAACTGCTCAAATTCCTGTGGGGTCTTTAACCCAAAGCCACGGAAAACCAAGCCCGCATACGTAAGTAAGTTGCTTTCTATAAAGTCTCGATTTGTTTCAGCCCACACATACGGGTCTAAATCTTTACTGGTTGGCTGGATAACGGCTGGAAACCCTTGCGCACCTTTGAAGAATGTTGTTGAAGTTGCGGCTTGAGTAGCGCTAGCCGTGGGTTTTACCCCTTTTTTAAGAGATGAAAATTTACCTTTTCGCACAGTGGACGTCATCGTTTTCTCCTGTCATAGACTCATACCAATCCGCGGTAATGCTCTATCGGACCTCCAATAGATCATCGCCCTGCTACCTTGAGTTGGTCTGCTTAGCGATATGACGTGGCAAGTCGTACTTTCTTTACTACAAAGTCGAAGATTTACTTGATTTGAATCAATAAAGAGACGCTCAATGCGTCTCTTTATTGTTGAATAAATGAAGGGAGTTCAGCGCTGGCTTAAGTCGCACTCGGATTGACTACTTCTTAAACTTAGCAAATTTGCTGGACTTAAACTTGCTTTGACCAGCCTGCTTTGGCGTGTGTGGTTTCAATGTCGCAATGCCAACTGTTGGGCTTTCCACCAGCTGAGTTAACAATTGCATCCACCTATCAAGTGCGACTTGGATTTTATCACGGCGATATAGCGCCGTTTTAAAGTAACAGCGACCATGATAAGCCTGCTCTTGCGCATCAATAAAAATTGCCGAGTCAAATTTACTTGACGTATCCACCGAAGCGACACCTTCCATTTCTAGCCCATCGATAGGCCAATCTGGTTTTGGCGTATTTTGCATAACGAAAAGCTGCTGGAATAACGGTGACAAGCCCGCTGTTCTTTGCGCGCCTACCTCATTTATCACGCTATCTAGTGTAAGCAGCTGATTACTTTGAACATCCAATAGCGTTTGCTGAACCTGTTCACATAGCTGGGTGAACCCGACTGCGCCATTAAGACGAACTCGTAGCGGCAAGACACGGATAAAATATCCGATCAGAGGTTCAAGATCCGCATGTTCTCGACCTGATAGATCCGTACCTAATACCATATCTTGCTGCCCTGTTGTTTCAAACAACCAAGCAGCATAACTTGCCAATAGCACGCTAAACACAGAGCATTGTTGTTGCTGCGCAAGTTGCTCAATGGCCTCTCGAGTTGTTGCCGCAATCTGAAAATCTATTACATCGCCTTGCGTATCGGTGCGCTCAGGACGTGGAGAATGTAACGGGATCACGCTTTGCGCTGGAGCATCTGCAAGCTTCGTACGCCAAAACTGAGCAACATCCTTTGCTTCTTGGCTTGCTAAACGCTGCTGTTGCCACTGTGCATAGTCACCATATTGCACTTGCAGTGGCGGCAGTTGGGCTTGGCGCTGCTCAATTTGCGCCAAATAAAACTCACCGACCTGATGTACCAAGTTCCCCATAGACCAACCATCACTCACTATGTGGTGCATATTAATGGTAAGTTGATAGTGCTCAGGTGCAATTTCCACCAACAAGACGCGCAATAACACATCCTCAGCTAAATTAAATGGTGTCACCTCAAAATGCTCACGGAGCTTAGCAGCTGCTGCAGTGTTTTGCGCTAAGTCATCATCAAGTTGAACATACTGCCACTGTAATTCATTGTCCTCACTATACACCGCGACCACGTCACCTTCTTGTTCAACAAAGCGATAACTAAACGTACTGTGGTAAGCCAGTAACTGCGCAAAAGCGCACTGTAAGCTGTGGGGTTCAAGTGCTCCAAAGAGATTAACACTCGTGGTGATGTTATACGCGGCTCGGTCTTTTGCTTCACTCAGTTTGTCAGTGACCCATAAACTGCGCTGCTCTGCTGATACCGGTATTTGCTGAGCGAATGGCTGCGCTTGTAAAGTAATACTGTGGTTATCACCTGTGCTTTGTCGCTGCGCTGTGATGTATTGAGCCAGCGCACTAAACTCACTATGCTCAAAAATATCTCTAACTTTCAACTGTAAGCCAAACGTTTGGTTGATTTGTGACGTTAATCGCATCGCTAAAATGGAGTCGCCACCGTCATAAAAGAACTGACTCTGCGGTGTTGCGTCAACACCAAGTAATGTTTTCCATATTACGCTAAGCTGGCGCGCCTGCGCGTCCATCTCTTGATACTTAGTCTCCGCTTTGGGTTGCGTCGGCTGTGGCAACGCATTGACATCGACCTTACCATTGATGGTCAATGGCAATTGCGTCAATGTTAGCCAATGGGCAGGCTGCATATAATCGGGTAGCTGCTGTGCACATGTTTGCAGCGCAGCCAGATCCACATTCTCACCGATCACATAGGCTATCAACTGCGCCCCTTGTTCGGTGTGCTGTAACCGTACCAGTACGCTACTTATCTCCGCCATCGCCATAATGCGCTTTTCTATCTCAGCTAATTCAATCCGATAGCCACGCACTTTTACCTGCTGATCTGCACGACCTTGATACACAAGCTGCCCTTGTTCATTAAAGCGCACCAAATCGCCAGTACGATATAAACGTTCTCCTTTGTCACTAAATGGATTAGCAATAAATCGCTCAGCCGTAAGGTCAGCACGGCCAAAATAACCCTGCGCCAAAGTACCTGCAATATATAGCTCACCGACTCCACCAGCAGGTACTAGGTTAAGTTCTTCAGTTAACACATAAGCATGGCGATGCCCAACCACCGCCCCTATGGGCACATATAAGCTGTCTATTTCAACCTTATGATCATCTTGCCAGATAGTCGGTGTGATCACGGTTTCTGTCGGGCCGTAGGCATTAATGAAGCGCGTCTGAGGCGCGCGCTTGCGCCATTGCAATAACTCTTTTGTTGGCCAAGCTTCCCCTCCTACAATACATAGACGAACGCCATCCAGATGGGGCAAGTGCTGTAAATAAGCACGAGGTAAATCAACAATATTAATTTGATGCGCCACAACCAACTCGCTGCACTGCTCCGGTAGTAATGCTTTACCATTCACCAACGTCAGCTTCGCACCGGTCAATAAGGGGACGAACACTTGCTCAAGCCCAGCGTCAAAGCCCAAAGACGCAAATGCCAATGCGTGATCTTCAGTACCATAGTGATACGCATCTGCAATCGCCAAACAGTGACTTAATAGTGCACCTCGTGTTACCGCCACCCCTTTTGGCTTGCCTGTAGAGCCAGACGTAAACACCAAATAAGCGAGCTGCTGAGGGTCAAATGTTGGTCGCTGCAATGACTGTTCATCCACCTCACTTATCAGACATTGAAGCGATATTTGCTGCATTGTACAGTGCGTTAGCGCACGCTCTTGGTGCAGTACCAATTGCGGTGTACTTAGCGCAAGTATGTCATTTAAACGCGATTCTGGTGAGTCTACATCGAGCGGTACATAGACAGCGCCTAGCTGCCAAATCGCAAGAATACAAGCCAACGTATCCAGTCCTGTACGCATATAAAGCGCAACGCGCTGTTGACTGGTTACACCCTGTAATTGCAAGCCAACTGCAATTTTTTCACTGCGTGCCAATAGCGCTTGATAACTTTGAGACTGCGCTTCACAAAAGAGTCGAGCAGTATCCTGATGTACGCTTGCCTGCTGATATAGACACGCCAATATGTCCTGCTGCTGCGCTACACCATGGTATTTTGTTGCGCCCAGTTCAATCAGTGAAGCACTCTGTGCATCACTGAGACCTGTAATATGCGCCACAGGCTGTGTAACCTGCTCTTGTAATTGCGAGATTATCAATAAGAAGCGTGCGAGTAATTGTTCGGCATCTGCATCACTTAAGGCTGCTTGCTGATAATGGAATGCGATGTCCACCGTTTCTTGCTGTGAAATGGAAACCGTGAGTGGATAATCGGTTTCTTCTCGGCTGGCCAGTAACTCAAATTGCGTAGTGGCTTTATCGGCTTGCTGAAGCGCTTCAGCAATTGGGTAATTTTCAAATACCACTAGTGTGTCAAATAACCCATTTGGACAATCTATTCCCCCTTCTCGGGCCCATTTTTGCACCTCGCTAAGAGGTGTATATTCATGCTCACGAGCCCGCAGACTTTGGCGCTGTAGTTGCTGCAACCATGTTGCCACATTGACCTCAGGACTCACGGTGACAATGGTCGGTAGGGTATTAATAAACAAGCCAAGCATGCTGTCACTGTGAGCAAGTTCTGGTGGTCTTCCTGACGTTACTGAGCCAAAGCACACAGCTTGGTGTCCTATGCTGGCTTTCAACACCAATGACCATGCTGCTTGAATTAAGGTGTTTACCGTAATTTGCTGGCTACGACAAAACGAGACAAGATGCTCGGTCTGCTCAGGCGCCATGACCCAACGGGTATGTCCCGCACCATTTTGCGACGTCTGTTGCGTGTTTTGTTGCGCAAACAAAGTACAAGGCTCATCTAATTGGCGCAGCTGTTGCTGCCAATAATCACGATTTTGGGTGTGATCTTGCGTCTGTAAAAAACCAATATACTGCTCATACTGACCTGTCGCAGGCATTAACGTGTGGCCTTGATATACACTTAATAATTCACCCATCATGCGTGAGGCACTCCAACCATCGGTGAAAAGGTGATGATTTGTCCATATCACGCGGTGTTGGTGTGTATTTAGTTTGATGATAAGCACGCGGTTAAAGCCTATGTCTTTATCTAAATCAAAACCCAATAACACCTGCTGCTTGGCAAGTTGTTCAAGTTTTGCTTCTACATCGCCGCCCTCAAAGGACCAATCCAGTACTGTGATGTCTGCCGCATGCGTATGTACTACATACTGGTGCGCTGGGCTTTCTTTGGTGAGTAACCCCGTTCTCAGCACTTCATGGCGATCCGTAACATGCTGCCATGCTTCGCTAAACGCCACTACATCTAGACCTGTAACCGCAAACTGCATTTGGTTCACATACGCACTGTTGTCGCTATATTGAGCATGAAAAAGCATACCTTCTTGCATCGCAGAAAGCGGATACACTTTACTTATCTTTGTCGCGTCTAATTGTCTTAAGGTATCTTTTGGTAATTGGGCTAGCGGTACATCTGAGGCACTGAATGTTGCCGTTGTCGACGCACAATGCGCCACTAACTCTTCCAAGCATTGCTGGAATAACTGAGTGAACACCTCAATAGTGTCTCTACTCAATCGCGTGGCGACGAAACTGATGCGTATTTGTAATTGCCCACCTAAGACTTGGGCTTGTATCGACAACTCACTTGCAACCGTTGCGGCATGGTTGGTACTCGCGCCACTGTCTTCACGCGCAGGCTGCCATATACCATCACTGCTAAAGTTATTGTCGAGTTGCCCAAGATAGTTAAACTCAATATCTGCCAGCTCTGGTGCGCTACTTGCCGGTTTCGCGCTGTTATATTTGAGTGCGCCATAGCCAATGCCTTTGTTTGGGATAGCACGCAGTGTTTCTTTGGTCGCAAGAATGGTTTCTTGCCAGTTATCTTGGCGTGATAATTTCAGCGGGAACATCGCCGTAAACCACCCTATGGTGCGACTCAAATCAATAGATGGCTGCCAAGGTTCGCGACCATGCCCTTCTAGATGCAGCACATATTCATCCGCCCCTAACCAGCGGTAAAGTGCTTCACTCAGTGCACTTAACAATAAGTCGTTGACTTGCGTGCGGTATGGTCGGCTAGCTTGTGTCAGCAACTGCGTTGTGAGTGCTTGTGGACAATACAGCTCAACGGTAGCTAACTCAGTTTCTGCTGCACTGGCAGTTTTATCTTGATACGGCAACGGCAATCTTGCGGCGGTTTGTGCTTGCCAAAACTCAGCTTCATCAGCAAAGTGCGCATCGTATTGCTGCAAGGCTTCAGCCCACTTTTTGACACTGCTGGATTTAGCAATTGGCTGCCACGTCTTACCAGCAATAAGCTGCTCATACCCTGCTGTCAAATCATCCAGTAAAATTCGCCATGACACGCCATCAATCACCAAATGATGTACAACCAGTAAGACGCGGTAACTGCCATCTGCCACTTGCATCACCGCGACCCGCATCACTGGCCCATTTTGAATATCCAAACTACGTTGAATATCGTCTGCCAGCGCGGTTATCTGGGCGTTTTCAACTTCATGTAATGTAAATATCTGCGCCAACATTGACGCACTATATTCAGTAAAAGACTGCTGCCAGTTGCCTTCACTATCGCGGCAAAAGCGCAGCCTTAAGGCATCATGATGTTGCACTAATTGTGTGACCACTTGTTGTAGCGCTGAACAGTCTATCGTTTGCGATACATGCAGCATCACGGCTTGGTTATAGTGGTTTGGAGCGTGTCCACGCTGCGCGAAAAAATCCTGCTGAATAGGCAGCAGAGGGGCACTACCGGCAACATGCTCGACCTCACTGCTATTGACCTCTTTCAATCGCGTGGCCAAAGGTGCAATCGCCATAATAGTTTGCGCTTCAAAAACATCCGCTGGCTTGATTTCCCATCCAGCTTGTCGGCTTAGTGACACCATTTGCAGGCAAATAATAGAGTCACCGCCTAAGGCAAAAAAGTTATCGTCACGACCAACTTGCTCAACGCTAAATAACTTACACCAAATCTCAGCGATCAATGTTTCTACTTCACCAATACATGCCGTTATTTGTGTCTGCTGCGGTGATGCCGCAGGGGTTGGCAAGGCAACTCTGTCGACCTTACCATTGGCGTTAAGCGGTAGGCTGTCCAAAAGCATAAATACTGAAGGCACCATGTATTCTGGTAGTATAGCTCGAGTATCCGCTTGAATATCATGTACATCACGGGTTGAACATAGGTAGGCTAGCAACCGGGTCGACTCTGCGTGTTGCTGTGCAATCACAGCAACATCATTGACACCTTCGATAGCACGTAACTTAAGCTCAACCTCTTCAACTTCAACACGGAAGCCGCGAATTTTCACTTGGTTGTCTACTCGACCGATAAACTCAAGTTGTGCTTGAGCATTCCATCTCACTAAATCACCGGTGCGATATAGGCGTTGACCACTATCGCTAAACGGATCAGCAACAAAGCTCGCCGCGGTTTGTCCTGGGCGTCTTAAGTAGCCTTGCGCTAAAATTTCACCACCAATATACAACTCACCAACCTGTCCATGTGGCAACAGATTGAGCTGTTCATCAAGTACATACAGTTGCCGCTCAGCAATCGCGCTACCTATAGGTACAGAGTTGATACGCTCAACATCCAACGCACTACAGTCAAAAATAGCCGCTTCAACTACGATTTCTGTCGGGCCATAAGTATTGACCAACTTCACCTTTTCAAGCCCTGCCGCTCGCCATGCACTAATGGCCTGTTTTGACATGGCTTCACCGCCTGAGTGCACTTGCCTAAGCGCGGGTAATTGCCATTGATGCTTTGGCATTAAATACGACCAATCTTCGGCAATTTGTCGCCAATAGGCCGCACTTAAGTCCATCACACTAATACTGTGCTTGCTGGCTTGCTCATACAGGGTTTGCGCGTCCCACAACGTGTCATCTCGCATCACTAAAGCGGCACCGACAACCAAAGTGGGAAAAACTTGCTCTACAAACGCATCAAAATTTGCTGTTGCAAACTGTAACACGACATCATGTTGGGTAAGCGAAATGAAATCCGCTGCGGTAAAAACATAACGGCTCAGCGCCCCATGTGGCACCGCCACCCCTTTGGCTTTTCCTGTCGAGCCTGAGGTATAATTTAAATACGCAATATGCTCAGGATGCACAGCAAGCGCGGCGTCTTGCTGGCACCAAACAGATAAGTCTGGGCATATTAATTCAGCCTCTGCAATCACCGCGCATGAAGACGCAGACAATTGCTCACCGACAATGAGCGCACACTGACTATCTTCTATCATGTGCGTGAGCTTGTCTTGTGGCAACTTAGGATCAAGGGGTAAATACGCCACACCTGATTTAAAGCACGCCAACAAGCTAGCAATCAAATATGGGGTACGTGGCAAGGCTATACCAACCACCTCTCCCTCTTTGATATGATGACGTTGCAGTTGTGCCGCAATATAATTACTGTGCGCCTCTAACCATTGATAATCAAAGTGGTGGTCTTGGAAGATAAGCGCAGTGTCCGTCGGTGAACTAAGCGCTTGCTGGCGAACTAACTCATGCGTTAGTCGCGTTTCTGGTGCGAGTTGTTTTCCTTTACTCGCGCGGCTTTCAGGAAGATACGCAGGCTGGTTTTCGTAGGCGACATCAAGCCAATTCCCGATTTTCTCAGCATCATGCCCAAGTGCCAGTGTCAGTAGCTGGCAAAACTCTCGTTGCAGCACTTCAATGTATGGTGTATCAAACTGTGCGCAATCGTACTCTATCTCACAGATAACACTCGTTTCACTGGTTTGTGCCGATAGCGCAATCGCAAATTTACTCTGCATACTGCCACCTGCTACTGGAGCGAGTGAGAAATCTCCAAAGTCGAGCTGCCCTTGTAATTGCGGCTGACAATCAAACCCAACTTGAAAAAAGCCACCTTGGCGCAGATCGCCGCGATGCTCAGGTAACACCGACAACACGTATTCAAACGGTACATCACTGTATTGTGTACAAGTCAGTGCATGACGCTGTATTTGTTTTACCGTTTCTATAAAGGAGCGTCCACAATGTGCTTCGCAGCGATAAGCCTGTGTGGTGATAAAGCAGCCAACAATATCTTGCACCTGCTCCTCTGAGCGACCCGCATTTGGCACGCCCACTACAAACTGCTCATTACCATGATGACGCGACAACAATAGTTGCCATGTTGCCAATAAAGAGGCAAATGGCGTGACCTGATTGCGCTTGCAAAAGTCGCTAAGGCTGGCACATAAAGGCGCTGAAAGCGTAAACTGCTGACGCCCACCTACCGACTTCAACTTAGTGGTGGTTGTGTGCTGCTGATGCAACCGTAAGGGTTGTCGCGGCGCTTCAAGGTATTGCTGCCAAAATGCCACCGCAGGATGCTGTTGTGATAACGCGTGACGCTGCCAATGTGCAAAGTCAAGGTAGCGCAGCGCTGGCATTGAGAGTGCCAGCCCCCGATACGCACTTTTTAAATCCGCTAAAATCAGATTATTAGACCACCCATCTGACACGAGGTGATGATAGCTCAGCGCCAATATTTGTAATTGATCAGCACAGGTGATGAGCTGTGCTTTGAGTTGTGGTGCCTGTGATAAGTCTTTTGCTGCTAACAGCCACTGATTTAATGCTTCGCTAGCAAGGTAGTCGGCTCTTGTCATGTCACTTTGTACTTGCGCTAAAGAAAAGCTGACCTCATCAAGCTCGACCTGAGTTGGGGTATCATCAGTGGTGACAAATTGCGTTCTAAATACTCCGTGATTGGCAATAACAGCTTGCAGTGCTTGCTCTAGTTTACTTGGATCAATCTGCCCCGTTACTGCAAAAACCACAGGCATCAAGTAACTGGTGTTTGACTCATCAAGTGCTTGCAGTGTCCATAGCTGTTGCTGTAAATATGACAAAGGGGCGGCATTGCCGGATATACGAGGGATCCCATCAGACGAGTCCTGCTCCAGTAGTAAACTCAATATATCGCTATCAATATCCGCTAAAAAATCATCTTGCATATTTACACCATGCCTATCTTCAAAGTTGACACCGCGAGGCGGCCAAAGTATCAGTAAGACGGTACAAGGCAGTTGAAATTTACTTTTTGATCATAAAAGCCAAGCGCTAGGCTTGGCTTTTACTGTTGTGCTATTGCAGCTATTACTTAGCTTTAAATTTTGCAAACTTATTTGACTTGGGTTTATGGCCGCTGACAGCCGAAAGCGCTCGATAGTGCTCGCTGATGGCCGTATCTGGCTGAGCAATCAATGACAACAATAATGTGCGCCACTGCTGCAACCACAGACGCATCGCTGAACCGTCATACAATGCCTTTCTATAAAGCCAAGTGCATTCAATCTCATCATTAGGAGTGACAAATAACGCATTCGCAAACTTACTATACTTAGGTAAGTCGATCACCGCTGGCGTAAACGACACGCCTTGAGCTTGCCAGCTTGCTTTGGGTGCGTTTTGCATCACAAATAACTGCTGTAAAATTGGCGCATTAAACTGATCCCGAGGTGGATTTACCTGTTTAATGATTTCATCCAGACTCAATAACTGATGCTCCATCGTCGTTGCAAGTGTATGGTGCACAGTTTTTACCGCGTTCGCCATTGAGGTCGTTGTTGATAGCTGTGTTCTAACTGGCAGCACTTTCACAAAATAACCAATGATTTTTTCTAACTCAGGGATCTCTCTGCCCGCTAAGTCGGTCCCTACCACTAAATCTTGCTGTTTAGTTACGTACTGCAAAAACAGTAAATAAGCAGTCATCATGACTGAATTTAGCGAGACATGCTGTGATTGTGCAAATTGCCGTAATTGCTGGCTTTGCGCTTCAGAGAACACCAAGCTTAGCTCTGCTCCAACATCACTGGATTGCTCTGACAGTGGTTTGTGTGCAGGAAATAATGACAAAGTCGGAGCATCACGTAATGTATTACGCCAATAACTTTGATGCGTTTTAGCTTCCTCACTCTGTAAGCGCTGCTGTTGCCAATGTGCAAAGTCGTCATACTCAAATGCCAGTTCAGCATCTTTGTCTTGATGGCTATCACCATACAAATTGCTCAAAGACTCAATGAAGATCGCAATCGACCAACCATCTGAAATAATATGGTGCATATTAACTAACAAGCGCAGGTGTTTTGGTGCAAGCCAAACCGCGTTCACTTTCACAAGTGGGGGGGCGGCCAAGTCAAATTGATGTAACGACAACTGCTGTTGCTGATGTGCCAGCGCTTTGGCTTTAGCCTCATCATCTAAGGCACTGAAATCGAACTCTTCGATGACGATGCGTGTGTGCGCCGCGGCGTTCAGCCTAATTTCACCATCCACTTCAGCAAACCACGTACGTAGTGCAGATTGTTGCTCAACAAGCTTATCTAATGCCAGCTGTAGCTTTGTTACCTCAAGTTCGCCGTGCAGATCCACCCCTCCAAACATGTTGTAACTCATCGCTTCGCCTTTATTCAACGCCAACTGGTGTGCAACCCACAAGCTTCTTTGTCCAGGGGATGCCAAAGCAGGTATATTTTGCGGCCTTTTTTCCAGTGCCAGTATCGTACTCTGCGGCTGATTAATCGCGTCTGCAAACTGCTCTAGCACCGGATTCAGCAATAAGGTCTTAAGCGGCACAACATAGCCAAGCGCTTTACCCAAAGCAGCGATAAACCGCAAAGCAATAATAGAGTCGCCACCGAGTTTAAAGAAGCTATCGTGACGACTTATCTGCTCAAGGCCAAGCTGCGCTTGCCAAAGTCTGGCTATCAGCTGTTCCATTTCCCCCTCTGGCGCAATATAGTCGCGGGCTAATTGGAGACTGGCTTTAGGTAACGCGGTTTTATCTACCTTGCCATTGACGGTTAGCGGAATGCTGTCTAAGGCGATAATATGCGCAGGGAGCATATATTGGGGTAAATGCTTTTCGAGATGACTAAGCGCCCCGGGCACATCAACTTCGCTTGCAACCACATAGCCAATGATCCGAGAGTGGGTCGCCCCTTCCTCTACTATCGCCACCGCCTCGTCAACGTTTGGTAGCGTGCATAGCTGGGCTTCAATTTCTGCCAGCTCAATACGATAGCCTCGAATTTTCACTTGGTTGTCACTGCGACCAAGGTAAAGCAAAGTGCCATCGGCCTCATAACGCACTATATCGCCTGTCCGATAGAGCCGACTACCGTCGTCACTAAAAGGGTTGGCAATAAAACGCTCTGCCGTTAGATCAGCACGACCTAGATAACCTTGTGCCAAGCCAGCGCCAGCAATGTATAACTCGCCAACCGCATTCGCAGGGCAATAGTTAAGATATTCATCTAAAACAAACAGCGCGGTATTGTTCAGTGCGTTAGAAATAGGTTGCACCGTATGCGCGGCACAGGATTGTGGGGTCACTAAAAATGCGGAGCACCCCACCACAGTTTCCGTTGGCCCATACTCGTTAATAAAGCGACTATTGATTAGATGACGTTGCAGCTTCGCCACTGTCCCCGACATCAGTTTATCTCCACCGATAACAAAGCAATGATGCAGCGAAGAAGTGATATGACGACCTAAGCTCAGCAAGCCATCAAGGTGTGCGGGAGTGAGTTTAAACAATGTATTGTCTGTTGCCTGTTGAATACACTCTGCTACTTGCTCCAGCAGTCCGTCATCTTGCGCAATCATATCAACACGTTTACCAGCATAAATAGGTACTAGCAGGCTGGTGATTGTGGCATCAAATGACAACGTTGAACTGACCACGGCTCGTGAGCATGTTGCCATGTAGCGCTCGCTGGCATCGGCTAAGTAATTATTTAGTCCAGCAAAGGTCACCGCTACCCCTTTTGGCAGCCCAGTTGAACCTGATGTATAAAGCACATAAGCCAGTTGTTTACTATGACGTAATGGCGGCGTTAATGGCGCAGGCGTTTGTGCCATTAACTGTTGATACGGCACCTGCTCACATTGTATCGCTAGCGTCGTTTCAAGATCCGAAATAACCAATGCAACTTCACTGTTGTCTATTAAATACTGTTGTCGCGATTCAGGAAGTGAGGCATCAATCGGAACATATGTCATGCCCGCTTTTAGCACCCCAAAAATACTTACCAGTGCGGTAATATCGCGCGACATTCGCAGACCCACACGGCGCTGTGCAAGTATTCCTTTACTCTGTAGTATTGCAGCCACTTTATCGCTAAGCTGCACCAGTTCACCATAAGTCAGGACACCAGATTTACCTACTGCGGCAACCTGTTCAGGCTGTTGTTCACCATAGTATTGTAACTGTGCGAGCAGATCGGCACCCGGTTGAGTCGATTCACCGATAGGCAAACGGCTTGCTGTATCGCTTTGCCATAAACTTGCTTGTGTAATTGGCGTCGTCGAACATGAAGTCAGGTGGTTGAGTGCGGTAAAAAACGCTCTCTGGAACTGCGCGATAAACGGCGCTTGATAAAGCTCTTCTGCATAATAAAAGTGACACTGAACCCCTTCATTTTGTACATCGATAACATCCAAATGTAAGTCAAAAGGCATGGTAAAGCGATGTGCCTGCGCATGGCTGAGCGTCGCGTCACGTAACTGTTTGGCGCGCTGCTTATCACGACGCAGATAGTTGAACATCACTTGAAAGATCGGATGGGTGCCGTTCACTCGCTCAACCGCCAGTGCATCAATGAGCTGCTCAAAGGGTAAATCTTGGTTAGACTGCGCAAAATGGTGATACTGCTTGGCTTGCGCTATGAGTGTCGAAAAACTATCGTGCTCAGTAACACGTAGCGCACTCACTTGCGTATTCACAAAAAAGCCTATCACTCCTAAGGTCTCTGCTATATGGCGATTTGCCACGGGGACACCGACTAAGACATCTCGTTGACCACAAAAACGCTGTAGTGTCATTTGAAAAACGGTTAGCATCACCAAGTAAGGCGTGGTGCCAAAGCGCTCAGCGGTACTACTCACCGCCTGCACTATGTTCTCTGTCAATGTGGCGCTATGCGTCGCCATTGTGTAAGTCTCTAGACGCCTTGCTGACTCCGCAGCTGGCAACGTGATGGCCTCTATTTGTGTCGGAAGCTGCGCCACCCAATTGCGCTTTTGCTGCGCGAGCTTGGTGCTGTTATCTTGTGTCGCTTGCCAGCAGGCATAATCGATAAAGTCGACTTGTTTTTGTGTCGCAGGCGCTTTTCCGAGCGTGTATGCTTGGTAAACATCCACAAACTCATCAAATAAAATTTGCATCGAAGTGCCATCAGTGATGATATGGTGCATCACAATCAGCAATTCACAACGGCTCTCATGACTCACCAATACTACCCGCAATAGCGGCTCTGATAATAAGTCGAATGGACGCATTGCATGGCTTAATTTATCAGCTGGTTGATTGGCATTTGTTTGCGCCATTGAGACCACTGAAAATTCAAAATTCAGTTGTGGATTTTGCTGCTGATACACCCCAGCTTCGGTTTCGCAGAACTGGATCTGAAGTGCGCCATGGCGCGCCTGCAACACGTCGAAACTGCGTTTGACCAACTCCGCATCTAATTGCCCATCAAAGTGCAAAGATCCAGCTAAATTATATGCTTTATCATGCGGAGCAACTTTCCAAGCATACCAAAGGCGCTGCTGAGCTGCGGTCAAAGGCGCTTGTTCTTGTACCTCAGAGCGACTTAACAAGCTAACCTGAGCCGCATTTGCTCTTTGTTTTATTAGGTCATTTAGCTGTTGGGTTGATGTCGAGTGTAGCCGTGATTTTCGTTGGCGCTTTCTCGTTGGTGCTTCCACTTTCTTGTCTCCAGTTTAGGACAATGCAACTGCCATTTTTACTTGGCAAGTAGACGAGTGAAAAAATGAAAAAAACAGTCGCAAATAAAAATGATTCCTTTTACTAAATTTTTGTTTCGACTTTTCGTCCTACGGGTGCGCGCCAAAAGTGCGTTTTATACCAATTTGCTTAATAAACCATTAAGTCAAAATGGCATAACTGGCCAAAATAACAAAATCAGGAATGAAAAAACCCATGCGAAGCAAAGCTCATCAATCAGCAGCATTATCTCTTATGCTGTCACTGATATACTTCTCACCTACTACTTTAGCCAATACGCAGAACAGCACCAAAAACATCGAACGGATTGATGTGGTTGGTCAACCAATTAAACGTAACTCAGGCCCAACAGGTTTGGACCTTACCATCAAAGAAACCCCACAGTCTGTCACGGTATTAAGCCATGACTTTATCGACGATTTTGAGCTTGATGATCTGGAAGATGTCTTAGTTCAAGCAACTGGTATTTCTCGATATAAGTTTGGTGCAGGTGATAATACCGAATTTACCTCTCGCGGTTATCTTATCAATGCGTTGGTAAAAGATGGCTTACCAACCTCTATTGCAGGCCCTCAAGAAAGTCGCTTAGATACCATTGTCTATGACCGCGTAGAAGTACTAAGAGGTGCTGCAGGCTTAATGGCTGGAGCAGGACAGCCATCCGCGACCTTAAATGTGATCACTAAACAACCCGACAGAGATGGTTTTGTTGAAGTCGGTGCTGAGGTTGGCTCTTGGAATAAAGTACGCTCGCATCTTGATGCAACTGGTGCGTTAACAGATGATAAAGCGCTTGCTGGCCGCCTTATTCTTGCTTATGAAGATAAAGACAGCTTTGTAGACAAAGAGAATAGCAACAAAATCGTTGCTTACACTCAGCTACACCATTATTTTTCTGATGATACTGAAGCGTCATTCACCGTACATTACCAAGATAGTGAACTAAAACTGTCACCTTGGGGACTACCTATTTTTTATTCTGATGGCTCATCGGTAGAAATTGACAAAAAAACCAATCTATCTTCACCGGATAGCTTCAATGGCAACACTCATCAAAGTTACCACTTTAAATTATCGCATCAGCTCAACTTAGACTGGGCGCTTAACTTTGGTGCGCAGTACAGCAAAACAGAAGCTGACATTACCATGACCTACTTTAGTGGTAACCCTGACAAGCAAACAGGGTTGGGGTTACAAGGTGGTGATCGTCGCTGGGTAGAAACTGTAGATGGTACCAACTTTATTTTAGGTTTAGTGGGCCGCTTTGATCTATTCGACCGCTCGCATCAGGTCAATGTGACTTATCTCAATGCTGACTTCGAATCAACGGATGATCGTTATGAAGAGTTGGACGCAAACAAACGCACCGTTTTTTATCCACTTCAGTCAATTTATAATCGCCACCCGGCTTCACACTTGAATGCAACCGACAAGCAATTTATTGGTTATTGGGATAAAACAACAAAAGAACAAAGCTTGGCCATCAGCAGTAAATTGGTTCTTACTGATGATCTACACGCAGTCGCAGGTATCAAGTTTTTCGATTATGAACGCACCAATGAGCGTGACTTTGCGTGGAGTGGCTTCTCTAGCGATAAAGGAGATGAAAGCGGTGAAAGCTTATACCTAGGCTTTGTTTACGACATCAACGAACAAGTTAGTACATATGTCAGTTACACAGATGCTTATGAACCTCAGCTAGACAAAGTTGACGTAAACCTAAAGCAACTTGATCCAATCACCGCACGCAATATCGAAGTAGGCGTGAAAACGAATCTACTTGATGACCGTTTACGCCTAAACGTGGCTTATTTTGATAGCTTAAAAGAAGACTTTGGTGTCGTTATTCCTGAGTATGCGGATCAAAGACCAGCAAGGTATCGCCCTGTAGATGGTGCAGAAGCTGATGGCTTTGAAATCGAACTAAATGCGGATATTACTGATAACTGGCAAGTTAACCTTGGCTATAGTGATTTTGATGTCGTTGACGAAAACGGCGAAGACATTAACCTATATGCACCAAGACAAACACTCAATGTCAGCACTAAGTACACCTATGAAGCTTGGAGCTTTGGCTTAAACGCGACATGGGATACCGACAGAAAAGTAGACATTCTTAACGTACCGGGCGTTGACCTTGGCCTTCCAGCCGGTGGTCGTCGTGGTGCCGTACGTGCAGAGCAAGACAGCCAGACTCTGATCAATGCTCATGTTAAGTATGATTACTCAAAGCAGCTTAGCTTCAAACTTAATGTCAGTAACTTAACTGATGAAAGCTTCTACGATACTTACGGCTTCGTACCGAAGAAGTACAGTGAACCTCGCGCGTATAACTTCAGCGTAAAATACCGCTTTTAATAGCGGTTGACCAAAAAAGGGGCTAGCAGCCCCTTTTTTAATGTCTTTACGAAATAGTTATTGCTTAATAACGGTTGTCGATATTTGCGTCGTGGCAATGTCAGCGGCTTCAAAAGGTAACGTCACCAGCTTATTCTGTTCACTATAATGGCGGGTTTGATCGTTACTATTCTCTGCATCTGGATGTTGTGATTGAGAATAGGTTAACAGGCCCTGTGCCTTCACTCCCGTTTGCTCAAAGTCCACAACCA
Organism: Pseudoalteromonas sp. McH1-7; assembly: GCF_013366255.1. NCBI lineage: Bacteria > Pseudomonadati > Pseudomonadota > Gammaproteobacteria > Alteromonadales > Pseudoalteromonadaceae > Pseudoalteromonas > Pseudoalteromonas sp. McH1-7. The sequence goes on from NZ_JABWPQ010000014.1 coordinate 106,146, forward strand.
TCATCCAACTAGAACCAAAGTGGAGCTCGTATCCACGTTGTGACAACCCACTCCACAGTGGCCTGTTATTGTATGGCGTTGTTACAGATGGCGTTGCCACAGGTGCAAATATGGTTTGGTCAAGGCGATTTTGCGTTGCAAATACATTTAGCCCACCCTCAACGTTCATATTACCCTGCCACGCAAAACGCTGCCCATGCTGCTCAAAGAATTGTAGCTCTCCAAGCGATGCCTCCAGTGTAAAGCCTGCATGGCGAATAATTTCACCCGCGATAGCCAGCTCTTTAAATAACGCTTCATCAATCCGAATATTGCGCGGCGTATTCACGGGATCTCGCGCATCAAAACTGACTTCAAAGTCTTCCCTATCATTGACTCTTGCAACAAATTCCCGCACTAGATGCGCCGCAATCGATGTTTGATTGAAGTGCCCATCCCATTTTTGCAAGGCTGCACAGCTTGGCGCGAGCGCAATTGATTGCTCATCAATCGTGATGGTTTTGCGTTGCCAACCTTGTTTACAAGCGGCAATGACATCGTCAATTATTGGAGTTATAAGCGCAGTATTCGATAACAAAATGGTCGCCACTTCATCAGCACTGAATTTATTATCAGCCCCGACTGGGTGACTCACTTTAGCTAGGGAGTGTCGTGTTCTGCGACTTTGCAATACACTGTGTTGACCATAAAGTGGAGAAACTTTAGCTATCGGTGCACTCGCATTGGCGAGCCAATATGAGTCATTTGCATTTTGCACGTAATCTGTACGTGTTAGCTTTGGTTTTGCTTCATACGGTACACTTTGCTGATAATAATACGCCGCCGAGTCACCTGGCAGCACTGGGACTCTGAACTTTGCAAAGTACTGCTTCGCCTGCGCGTTATCATTGAGATACTGTAATGCAATTGGCGGAAGGTCTGGCACATTGGCAGCATCGATATAAAATGCTTGTCCGTCTTTATCGGTATAAATCACATTATTAAACATCAAGCCATTGTGATCTTTAAAAGTTTGTTGGAACTCAGCGAGTGTTTGCGCTTTATTCAGTGCCAACCAATGATCGATTGCCGCAAAGCTATTTATATTGGTATTTTTTAATACATAGGCATGTTGCTCACTCCACTCTAACACTTTAGGGATTTCGACCAGCATGCCACCTTCAGCTTTATACACAGGTTTGTGTAGTCTGTATATTTCACCTGAATCACTAAGCACTTCAATTGCGATATCCTTGACCGCTATCTGCTTCGTTTCGCCGTCAACAACATATTTTAATGGATCAGTTGCATCGAGCGTTAAACGATAAATTACGCTCTGTGTTGAGGCTGAATAGGTATGGCTCCACGCGATATTGTGGTTAAAACCAATATTTACCGCTGCGGGGAAGCCAAGTAACGATGCCCCCATTACATCTAGCTGACCTGGAATGTTGGCATGATACGCCCAAAAACGCATTTGCCCGGTCATAGGAAAGTGCGGATTTGCCATCAATAACCCTTTGCCATCATCACTCAGTGCACCACCAATTGCCCAAGCATTAGAGCCTTGAGTAACAAGCGTATCTGCACTTGGGACAGCAGCAAGGGGAGCGGTCAGCGAGACTGGCTTTGCTGCACTTGGCAGCCACTCATTAGCCTGTCCAGGATGTGCTTGTAAAATAGCCGTTGCAAACTGCCCAAGACTGGCTCCACTACCTGCCGCGGCGATATTGGCAAGTACGTCAATTGCCGTGATTGGTTGCACCCAGTTTTGCCCTTGGCAGGTCGGCTCTAGACTCGCTTTACCCTCTTCTACCTCTGCGAGATACAAGTTAAAGCCCGCCGCAAAGCCCTCTGCTGCTGCTTGTGTATCTTCAGAAAGGTGAGGAAAGGCTAACTTAGCTTGCTGGTGAATATCGGCAATCTTAAACAGGTAATCAGACATTACATGACGGTTGTCGCCCGCATGATGCAAGTCAGCGCCCAAATATTTAGCGCGCTCACCACGTACTCGCAAGTAACTATCCGCTAAGACACAAGCATGATCTTGTGCTTGTGCATAGCCGGAGCCAAAAGCCAAAGAGCGCAGATCATGCGCTGTAACATGCGCAATACCAAACTCAGTACGCGTGATCTTCGCTTTAAGCTTGCTGTCGTCTTGTTTGTTATTACTTTGAATTGACGAGTAGTCGGCCTGACATGCTACGGAGCCAAATAATAATAATGGAATGAGCAGTGTATTAGAGTTCATACCTATCCTTTTCTTGTTACTGGGTAATAAAACCAATTGAAGTCGTGCTGCAATTGGTTTCGAGGGGGAATAAATCACTTGTTTAAGATGAGGTGAGATATAAAAAACGGGTGATTATCACCCGTTTCAGTTATTGATTTTCTAGCTCTGCGACCAGCGCTTCCTCAACTAGAAATGCCAAGTTATCAATCGTGGGATCTTCAAAAAAGGCAGCTGGTGTGATTTCAACAGCAAAGATTTGCTTTGCTTTTGCTATCATCTGTATCGCTATCAGAGAGTCTCCACCTAACGCAAAAAAGTTATCGAAGATACCAACTTCTGTATAACCAAGAGACTCACACCACAAGTTAGCTAAGCGCTGCTCCAGCTCGCTTTCGGGTGCTTCAAACTCAACATCCAAAGATGGTCGCGCTTTACCTTGTGACGTCAGCGGCTGCGCAGAGTCAACGCTACCCAGGGTCTCAAGTAATGCTTGAAGTTTGATTTCACGCTGCGCCCAACTCATGGCTGCGGCATAAATATGTGGAACATCACTTGTAAGCGCCTGCTTGAATAATGCTGCGCCTTGTTCACGACTTAAACCAAGTCCACTTGCCACTTGCTGCCCTGCGGCCATGCCTATGTTGTCCCATCCATCCCAGTTAATAGTGCAAACGGGAAATGGTAACGCGCGATAAGTGACGGCATCAAGATAGGCATTCGCAGCACAATAGTCACTTTGCGCAAACGCCCCGAGTACGGAAGCGAGCGAAGAGCACAGTATCATTTTTGTTAACGAGTGCTGTGCAAATACGGTCAGTAAATTGTCCGCACCTGAGACTTTTGCGGCCAATGTCATCGTCACTTGCTCAGCGGTTAGCTGTGGCAGAACGCCACCTCCAGCAACTCCTGCGGCATGCACAACATGCGTAATACTGCCTAAGTTGGTCTCAGCTTTATAGACCGCATCGCTCAACTCGGTTAAATCAGTAACATCACCTTGTAATACCATTAAATCAGCTGCTGTGGTTTGTAATGCACACAACTGCGTAAACAACGCCCTTTCATCTTCTGTGTCAGCGTTCGCTGCCAGTCGCTGCCATTGTGTTGGATCTGGTATTGCTCTGCGACTGAGTAGAGCAAGTTTATGTCCTTGCTGTGCAAGTTGCTCGGCAAGAACAAGGGCTACACCGCCTAGGCCGCCGGTAATAAAGGTAACGGCTTGCTCAGTGCAAGCTGGCACTGTTGTCACCTCCGCCAGTGTCTGTTGTGACAAGCTAAAGGCGTTTTTACCACGGATAGCCACTTCCACGCTCTGATCGTAAAGTAAATGCTGAAGTAACGTCGAATTGAGCCTATTGTTCGCGGCGTTGGCAATCGCTTCATCAACATCAAGTACTTGTATTGCTAACTCTGATACTTCGTGGCGCAATGCCCGCGTTGCACCTAAAAGTGTCGCTTTTTGCGGTGATATGGCTTCATTTCCCAACACCGAAAATAGCCCAGTGGTCACAAGGCTTACCGCGGTTTTGTTAGCCACCGCCCATTGAAACAGTGCTAAGTGGCTCGAAAATGCCAATACATCATCACCGAGTAATCTTAAATCAAGGACTCTGTCGATACCGCCAGATTGTGCCGCAATCGCTTCTAGGGTTTCAGCTTGTTGCGTATCGCCACGGTATACTCGCGCCTGCTGCTGCTCAAAATCACGACTATGCCACAGTTGAAGTACTGCAACTTGCTGAGCTTGAAGTGCGTTCACTAGCACACCGCAAAGTGGGCTATCATCACAAATCACCAGCCATTGCTCTGCACTCGGCACTTGGCTTGCGCTTGGTAGCAGTGGCGTTTGTTGCCAGATTGGCGTAAGTAACTCAGGGGGAGTGTCTTGCGATCCAACAACCTGTGCTTGTAACTGCTGTGCCTCTTGCCAAAAACGCGTATCTGCAAATACATACTCTGGTGTGATCATCATTTGACCACGTGGATAGTCAGTGACTTGCTGCCAGCTAATCTCATGACCGCGCTGCCAAAGTGCCGCAAGCGTGTTGATAAAAGGAGGTATGGCCGCTTTCAGATCTCTTACATGTGCAATCGAGTGTAGCGCGAGTGCTTGCTCACCAAGATTCTGCATGCTGAGTTTTTGCAATGTATCGCCAGGGCCTGCTTCTATTAGCACTGGGCATGATTGCGCTAGCGTTTGTACACCTTGGGCAAACTTAACTGGCTTGCGGATATGATCCAGCCAATACTGTGTTGACGTTGCCTGAGTCGCCGTGATCCACTCTCCGGTAACATTAGAGACAAATGGCAGTGTTGGGGTATGTAGCTCAACCTTTGCTAGTGCCTCTGCAAACGTTGCCAACACGGGTTCTGTCAGGTGACTATGAAATGCGTGAGAAACGTGTAAACGTGTACAGCTTATTTGCTGCTCTTTTAAGGTGCTTTGCAGCGCTTTGATAGCTGCTTTTGTCCCTGCCACCACCGTATTTTGAGGGCTATTTTGCGCAGCAATATCTAACTCAGAATGCAGATAAGTTTGTACTTGCTCCGCGCTTGCCATCACCGATAACATCGCCCCTTCTGACATTTGCTGTAGTGCTTCACCGCGTGCGATGACCAGTGTAATGGCATCATCTACCGACATAACGCCAGCCAAACACGCAGCAACATATTCGCCAATGCTGTGGCCTAACATTGCATGTATTTGCACACCATGCGTCTGATAACATTTAGCCATCGCATACGCCACAATAAAGAGTGCAGGTTGTGTAACTCGAGTTTGATTTAAGAGCTGATTGGCTGCCAAAATCTGCTCATCTGATGGGAAAAACACGGCTTGTAGCTCTGACTGGAGTTGGCTCGGCACGCGCGCCATTACATCATCAAAGTGCGTTTTAAATGCAGTGATATGCTGATATAAAGGCTGTGCCATCGTGACATATTGCGAGCCTTGACCTGAAAACAACAAACCAACCGGTTCTGCTTTCGTGGTGGTACAATCAATCTGCTCACGACTTAATATCTCGAGCGCATGAGTCGCATCTTTCACCGCAATGGCATGGCAGGCTGACAAGCGACGCTTCTTGTGTTGTAACTGCGCCGCAACCAGAGATAGCTGCTGCGGGTGCTGCTCTATAACTTTAGCCAGCTGCTGGCACTGTTTTTTAATACTGTCTGGGTTAGCCGCCGATATAGGCAAGATATGCCAAGGCGCGGAGGTACTTGTCCCCTTACCCTCGGGCGCTTGATACTCTTCAACAATCACATGTGCGTTTGTTCCACCCATACCAAGCGAGCTGACCGCAGCCCTGCGAGGAACATCACTGTGCCACGTTTGCACCTGCTGGGGTAAATAAAAAGGGCTCGCCTCAAAGTCGATTTTACTATTGAGTGGCGTGCAGTGGATACTCGGTGGGATCTCTTTATGGCGTAAAGCTTGTATTGCTTTAATTAAACCTGTTACGCCAGCCGCTGAGTCTAAGTGACCAATATTCGCCTTGATTGAGCCAAGCGCGCAGTATTGTTTTTCAGTGTGTTGATATGCCTGCGATAAGGCGGCAACTTCGATAGGATCGCCAAGCTTAGTGCCTGTACCGTGGGTTTCTATGTAGCCAATTGAGCGGGGATCAACATCAGCAAACTCGAGCGCCGCACGTATTGCACCCGCCTGCCCTGTGACACTCGGTGCGGTGTAGCCTACTTTGTCTCTACCGTCATTATTAACCGCCGAACCTTTGATCACCGCTAAGATATGATCGCCATCCTCTATGGCTTCCTCAACACGCTTGAGTACCACAGCAGCGCTACCACTACCAATTAAAATGCCATCCGCGTGCTCACCAAACGCGCTTAATTTACCGCTAGTCGATAAACTTCCACCTACTGGGGCAAGGTAGCCTTGGTCATCTAGTAGATTGAGCCACACCCCACCTGCAAGCGCACTATCACATTCATAGTTTTGCAACGCGCGGCAGGCCATGTGCACTGCCACCAAAGAAGTTGAGCAAGCAGTTTGCACCGTTACCGCCGGCCCAGTTAAATCTAATTCATAACTGATCCGAGTTGCCAGTGCGTCTTTTTCATTACCATTGGTGAGCGCCAATAAGCTAGTAATATCATTATCTTGCTGCTGGGGAAGTAGGTGTTTCAGCAAATATGCAGGCACACCACATCCTGCAAATACGCCGGTAAACTGGCCTGCTTCCATTAGGCCTGCCTGCTCTAACGCATGCCAGCAGGTTTGCAAAAATAGTCGCTGCTGCGGATCTAACTGGGTAGCTTCTTTTGGTGTGTAACCAAAAAATTCAGCATCAAACTGATCTTTATTGGCAAATGGGATAGCTGCCTTCACATAATCCGCATGTTCACGCTGTGCTTCGCTTACCCCCGCAGCTGCAAGCTCGTCATCAGTGAGGGTGTTAATCGCGCAGTGGCCACTACGAACGTTGTGCCATAATGCGTCAACATTATCCGCATCAGGAAAGCGGCCTGCCATACCTACCACGGCAATATCTAAAGGGTTAAATGTTTGCTCTGTCATCGTTTATGCTTCTCTTGATTTTCGCTTCTTGGCAGCAAAGGCATTCATGGCTTGCTTTTGTTTTTTACTATTTGGCGCGTTTGACGACGCAACTTGGGTGCTTGACTGACTGGTTAAATGAGCCGCCAAGCTGGCAATACTGGGGTATTGGAATAGATCCGTTAAGACTAATGATGGGTGATCTTGTTTTAGCTCATCAAAGATAGCCATTAACATCAATGAGTGACCGCCTAAGTCAAAGAAGTTTTGCTCCATGGCAATGGCATCGCGCTGTAGATGGCGCGCAAATACTTGCAGCAACTGTTGCTCTAGTGCACTTCCTGTTTGTTGTGATAACAGCGGTTCAACAGGTGTCGATTCGATGTTGGGAAGCTTATGACGCTCTAATTTCCCGCTATCAGAAAGCGGTAACTTATCAAGCACTTGAATCACATCTGGGATCATGTAATGAGGTAAATGCTGTTGCAATGCTTGCTTTAACTCAGACTCACAAGTGTGCTCAGCCTCAACAAATGCGACGAGGCTAGCAGTGTCTTGACCTTCTCTAAGTTGAACCACGGCGTGATTGACCTGAGGCAACTTACTTAGTTGTGATTCGACTTCTGAAAGCTCGACGCGAAAACCTCTGATTTTCACTTGATGATCGCGACGACCAATATATGCTAACTGATCACCTTGCCAACGCACTAAGTCGCCCGTGGCATACATGCGAGCACCATCGTCTCTAAATGGATCAGCAATGAACTTACAAGCGGTAAGTGCACTTTGCTGCCAGTATCCGCGAGCAAGAATGTCACCACCAATGTAAAGCTCACCAACTTCACCATGGGGCACTAACTGTAATGCCGAATCTAAAACATAAAGCTGCCGCCCCTGAATTGCCGTACCTACAGGTACAGTCTTCGATGAGCCAAGTGTGCGACAATCAAACACACTGGCTTCAACCACTATTTCTGTTGGTCCATAGGTATTTAATAATTTCACATCGGCCAATCCAGCGGCACGCCAATCCGCAATGCCGCTAACAGACATGGCTTCACCACCAGAGTGAACTTGGCGTAGGTGAGGCAATACCAGCGCGCCATCACGCTTAGCTTGCTGTGCCCATGATGCAGCAATTGAACGCCAATAAGCAGCACTGAGATCCATCACGCTAATATGATGACGCTTTGCTTGATGATACAAGGTTTGTGCATCCCACAGTGCGTCTTCTCTGAGCACTACTGTTGCGCCGACAGTCCAAGTTGGGAATACCTGCTCAACAAAGGCATCGAAATTGGCGGTTGCAAATTGCAGCACCACGTCATTCACTGTTAAGCCAATAAAGTCGATGGCCGATTCAATATATTTTGCCAATGCGTCATGCGCTATCGCGATACCTTTTGGTGTGCCCGTAGAGCCCGAGGTATAGTTCAAATACGCCACGGTATGCGGATTTGTAGCGCTAATTTCATTGCTGTTATCGCTATCCAAAGTCTCAAATAACTCAGCAGGAGTGTAAACGCCACCCGCACAAGTTATATTGACTTTGCTACCATCACTGATGAGCTTGCCACAGTTTGCATCCTTCAGCATGAACGCCAATTTAGCATCTGGGAAGTTGACATCTAATGGTAAATAACCCGCGCCGGCAAGCAGACATCCTAAGGTACAGGCTAACATCTCTGGTGTTCGTGGTAACAAAATACCAACGACCAGCTCTTCGTCACGGCCAGCTGTATTAAGCTGACGAGCTACGGCATGTGCCCGTTGCCACAACCAACTGTAGCTATAATTTTGGTCTCGATAAATAATGGCTGTTGCGTCTGGATTGGTGTTGGCATGATGTGCCAATTGTGCCAGCCACGAAGGTGTTGCTTCGCTGCTCGCTTTACCTTGACCCAACGCTAATAACTCAGTGGGCTGTTTTACCGTCGTCAGCTCCGCGATTGCTTTTTGTGGCGCTTGAGTAGCATGCTCAAGTACCGTCAACCAACTTTGTATAAAGGTCTGCATTTGCGCGTCTGAAAATAGCGCACTGTTGTATTGCAGCTCGATATCAAGGTGACCGTCATCAAACAATTTTGAGTCTACACTAAAGTCAAACTGCGCTTGCTGATTGAGTGCCTCTACACCTTCAGCACGCAGTGATGTACATGCACCCCATGGGTTCGCTTGGTATTCCACATGGTTCAGCATGAACTGGAATAATGGGTTTTTCCCCAATTGGCGCTCTGGGTTTAGCACTTCAACTAACTTTTCAAACGGATAGTCTTGATGTTGCTGCGCCTCAAGGGCGCGCTGTTTAACCTGTGCTAGCACTTCAGTGAATGACATCGCAGGCTGAATATGTGCACTGATCACTTGGGTGTTGACAAAAAAGCCCAACATTTCTTGAGTAGCGGCACTACGACGGTTTGCAATCGGGACGCCAATTCTTGGCTTGGCCTTGGCGTATAGGCGATAAAACGTGACTTGCAAGGACGCCAACAACAGCATATACAAACTGGCACCTTGTTGATGAGCGAAAGCCTGAAGTTGCTGCACCTGACGATACCCGACTCGTTCGCCAAGTAGCGCCGACGCAGGTTCTGCTAAGCTATTGCCATACTGCGGTGTAATAAGTTCCTCATCCCCATCACCTGACAACTGAGCCAGCCAGTATGCTTTTTGCTGCAAAGCTTCTGCGCTTTCAAGCCAATCTTGCTGCCACTGAGCGAAATCACCATATTGCAATAACGGGAGTGCTTGCGCTGTCTCCACCTTGTCTTCCAAAGCTTGATAAGCCTCAGCGATTTGTTTAAGTAGCAGTTCAAATGACCACGCATCACCAACGATATGGTGCATTGCAATCAGTAATCTATGCTGCTGTGGCGCAACTTTTATCAGTGCTACTCTGAAGCACTCTCCCTCTGCAAGTGCGAAAGGTGTGCGATACCACTTTGCTATCCACTGCGACTGTATATCTTGCGTACACAGTGATAAATCTTCTTCACACCAAACCATTTCACGAGAAGACGCTGACTGTCGCCACATACCATCACGACTTTTAAGAAATTGCTGTCGCAAGATAGGATGGCGTTCAAATACTGTACTACATGCCAGCTGAATATGCGCATTGGACAAGGCGCCGGTTAACGTAGTTTTTGCACCAATATGATAGGCATTACTGTCTGGCTGTAATTGCCAAAGGAATAGTTGCCGCTGCTGCTGAGCACTCAATGGATAATCTGTTTGTTGAGACGGCTGCAATTGTATTTGCGTGCTGAGTTGCGCTTTGTTTTGTTTTACGAACTCGCAAAATGCACCAAATTCTGGTGCGGTGAACAAACAAGTGGTGTCTAATTGACAATCAAGCTGGGTTTGTATCGCAGCAATTAAGCGCACCGCTTTGAGTGAGTTCCCGCCCAACGAGAAAAAATTTGCTTTATCGCTTGTGACTGGATAGTTGAGCACTTGCTGCCACAGTTGGGCAATGGTCAATTCAAAATCAGACCACTTTTCAGTGCCACACTCCGCCATAGTGAGATTGCGCAGCGCTTCGCTATCAAATGCCCCATACGGTACCAACCGTTCACGTTGATACAGTTTGAGACAGGCGCTACGTTGTAGTTTGCCACTGGAGGTTTTCGGTAACGTGCCTTGATCTAGCAACAGCACTAACTCGGGACTATGTCCGAATTGGGTACTTACAAAGTTTCTGATAACTTCTGCGGTGTGTTCAGCCGCAACTGAGTTGCGGTAACTATTACTGGTTTCAATCGCAAGACCGATCCCTTCACCCGTTTGGGCACTGGGTACCGGAAACGCTGAGACTCGACCTTTGCGTACAAAGTTTAGTTCCGCCTCAATGATCCTTTCTATATCTTGCGGATAAACGTTGTGACCATTCATAATGATCAGGTCTTTTTCTCGTCCAGAAATAAACAACTGACCATCATAGATGTAACCGACATCACCGGTTCTTAACCAACGCTTACCGTCCAATTCTACAAATGTTGCTTGTGTCGCAGCTTCATTTTGCCAATACCCTACAGCGATGCTTGGGCCTGCGGTCCATATTTCGCCAATTTCACCATCATCAAGACGCTGCTGTGTATGCGGGTCGCTAATACGCAAAAAATGCTCGCTGGCAACCACACCACATCCAACCTGATGGCGGTATTGCGCGGTATTTCGCCAATCCTGACTCGGCACCTCAGTTGCTTTTCCTGCTGCCAGAGCTTCGCTATCAAATGCAGCAACATATGCCCCCTGTCCTGCGTGACTACCTGTTACCATCAGGGTACCCTCGGCAAGACCGTAGCAAGGGTAAACGGCTTGCTTGTCCAACCCACATACAGCAAAGCGCTCTGCAAAATCAATCAAGGTGTCATGCCGGATAGGCTCAGCGCCTGAAAAAGCAACCCGCCAATGACTAAGATCTAACGTTTCCATTACCTGTGGTTTGATGCGCTCTAAGCATAAGCGAAATGAAAAGTCTGGCCCGCCAGAAATCGTTCCTTTGTATTGACTCAGTAACTGCAACCATCTCACTGGTCGTTCCATAAAGTAACGAGGTGACGTCAATACCAGCGGATAACCAACAAAGAGTGGCTGTAGCAGGCCGCCGATTAGTCCCATATCATGAAACAGCGGTAACCAACTAATCATGACGTCATCAGCGGTTGTGGCCATTCGCTCGCAAATAACGCGCTCATTGGCAATCAAGTTTTCATGGCTGACCATAACGCCTTTCGGAGCAGCAGTAGAGCCTGAGGTATATTGCAAAAAAGCAATGTCACTTGGTGCAACGTCAGCGCGCTCGGCTTTGCCATCAAATGGCGCAAGCGTATCAACACTCAACATAGAAGCATCGGGAGTTTGTGATGTCAGCGCTTGCACCGTGTCGCTAAAACGTGATGTGGTCAGGATCAAGGTCGCACTGGCGTCTTTAGCAATCCCTATCGTTCGCGCTAGGTGTTGTGGTTTTGTTGACTCTGGAGGAAAACTGGGAATAGCGGTGATCCCACAGTATTGGCACGCTAAAAAGCTGGCTACATATTCAATGCCGGTTTCCATCAAGATTAGCGCTCTGTCGCCTATCTTTGCATGATGTTGAAAGTGACCTGCAAGAGACATTACCTTATCTAGTAATGTTTGATAACTCCACTGTGTGGTTGCTTTGCGTTCGACACATACTAACGCAAGTTGCTCAGGTTGAGCTTCGGCATGGCGCGCAAGGTAGTCTGTAATGGTAATGGCAGACATAGATTACTCCGAGGATCTCCGATGTTTATAGCAGCACATGGCTAATTGAAAACGCTTGCTAACGAACAAAATTGGACAATATGGGCTCAGTGATGAAACCTAAATTCCATAAACCCATCGACATTAAATAGATTAAAAAAGAATGCGGATGATTAACTAGAAGATGCCTGACGCAAGCTCAGCGGTCTCATATCCACCCAGTGTTCGTTGATAAAATCAAGGCAAGTCTGCTTATCTCCTTCGCAGCCAGCTTCTTGCCATCCTCCAGGGATAGTTTTATAACTTGGCCATAAAGAGTACTGCTCCTCATGATTTATCAATACTTTAAATGTGCAATTCTCATTATCAAAGCTCATAACTTTTCACCCAGACTGTAAATAAACTAAGTTGCTAGCAATGACGCCTCACGGACAAAATTATTTAGTTTTATTTATTCGTTAATACTGTGCAGCCTCACAGCCCAGTTAACACAAAAGCTCAAATAGAAACCTTAAATCAAAATAAAAAACACATTAATAACATTAACTTTTAGTATTAATCGCACTGCATTCACGGCGAATAACCCACTATTTTCTCTATGACTCACGGGCCATAATGGATAAAAAAATTCACTTACCTGCTTTAAAAACAATAAGTTAGAAATTAATTTATCTACCTCCCCAGCTGAATACCCAAAACAAATACTTTTGTTAATTTGAAGAAAAAACAATACACAAAAAGTAAACTTTTCACTTGACATGGCTCCCAGATAAAAAATAGAATAACTGATAATTATTATCATTTGCATTGTTGTTATTTTTGGAATACTTAAGGAGTAAGTCGCTGTGTCTCAATTTGCGCTAAAATGGTCGCGTGTTATTTCTGAAAACGAATCAAAATTACTTGTGTACCTAAGCAGTATTTTGCGCTGTCCATATTTGGCAGAAGATGCCCTGCAGGATACTTATATTAGATTGGCTGGTATGTCTAATTGTCAAAACCTAGCAGTTAAAAATGCAACAAGCTTTTGTTATCAAGTAGCAAGAAATATCGCCATTGATATGCTCAGAAAGTTTAACCGTGAAAATATTGTGGATATTGAGGCAGGTCATCTAGAGCAACTTACCGATCAGCAGGTCGATCTTGAAGCAAAATATGAGAATGAACAGCTGAGCGGAAAAATCAACGAAACGATTGGAAAGCTCTCAAGACGCCACCAAAACATTCTCTCCTTTTATCGTAATGGTCGGCTAAAGCAGAAAGAGATTGCCAGCCTTTATAAAATCTCTCCAACTTTAGTCAACTTTATGATCAAAGAGGCAATCAGCAGCTGCCAAACAGAGTTAGTCAGTCATTAATGGCAAAAGCAGCGAATTAGCCTAAGGTTTAGCTCTGAGCTTAGCGGCAATAAAATCGGCATGTGCAACGTAAAATAAACCGGCAATTTTACGAATAATATGGTCTTCATGACTGTCTAGCTCGCCATCTGCATATGCCACATGCCACAGCAGCTCTATTACCTCGATGCGCTCTACATCATTGGTATGGTTGTTTATCTGTTTAGCAAATGAGTACATGTCCACTGCATGCTCGACCAACTGCTGCGCCTCATCAATAAGGGTTGTGACTTGAGCCTGTGGTAATTCACAACGCGTTTTTAGCAGCTCTGCGATTTTATCGAACTCTGATTGCTGCAACTTACCGTCCGCTCGCATTACCTCCACCAATAACGCAGCTAAAGCAGTATTAAAATCGAGCTCTTCTTTTGAAGCGGTTTCTTGCAAGCTTTGGAACAGCTTTTTTAGTTGGTTAAGCAAGTTGCTCATCTCCTATGTGATATACTATGAATGTAGCAGATTAAAAGGATAGTTATGCCTAAGTTATCATTAAGACCAAGCGCGTTAAAGCTAAGTTCTCTAACAGTGGGTGTAGCATTACTTAGCGCATGTCAATACACTCAGGTGCCAAAAGGTGAGGCTGAGAAACACTATGATTTTGACCATAAAGTCCATTATGAGCAAATCACTTATAGTGATACCTACTTTAAACTGGCTATAAAGCCTGATAGTTATGCACACTTCAGGCAGCAAAGTGTGTTCTTGCTACGTCACGCAAAGCGCTTATGCCAAGGTGCTCATCCACAAGTGACATTACTCAGTGGTGTACAAGATTTTGACAGGCTCCCATTAGAGCCAAGACCCTATCAAAATGATTTAACAGTTGAAATAAAGTGTGTGGCAAGGTAATCACACACTTTACTTTCAACGCTTTATTGCATAGTTAACCTAATCTTCGAATAGTTAGTATTACAACTCAGCGCTGAACTTAGTCTTTATATCCCCATGGTGCTTTTGGTGCAGTCACCGGCTTCGTTAAATCAAAGTCGACACGAAACTCTCTTCCCTCACGAACTAAGCGATAGGTGAACTGCTCTGGGTAAATATACATTTGCCATGTATTCCCTACGGATTGAGGGATCCCTTGCTGGATGAATAACTGTTTTGAGTATTCATCCGCTGGGAACGACTGCACTGTGTTATACCCTGCATCTAAGGTATGTCCACCATACATAGTAGAAACATCATCGCTACCATCTTCATGACGGTGGTCGTGCTTTAGGCTCAAACCGCTGCCTGTTTTGGTGATGATCCACGTCCTTGACGCATCTTTACCTACATGAAACGGTACCTGAAGCTCAGTATCACTGCATTTGCGTACGTGCATCACAAGGCGCGCATCGCTAAAGCTGCTGGGACCTTGATTATCTACTGTTACTTTACCTTCATAAGCTTTGCCACAATGCGCTTTGATACTATCGAAAAACGCATCATGACTAGGAATTGAAACCAGCGGGGCTGGACGCGCAAAAGCTGCGCAACTCAAGGTCGTGAGTAGCGCGAAAGTTAATTTTTTCATTGGAGACACCTAAAACAAATAAAGCCAGAGCTTAATCAGCTTCTGGCTTGGTGGCAAAATTATTCGACCAAATTGAGTAAACAAGTATTATTGCCAAGGTCTTGTCGTAGCCAGCTGCTGCTCAAACGCATCAATTTGGGCATTTAATAATTCGGTCTCACCAATAAAATCAAGGCCACTCAAGAGCCGCGCTTTAATGTCTTCTCGCACCTCAAAGTCAATTGGCGTAATACCTGTTCCGCTTATCTGCTGCGCTTCGAGGTCAATACTCAAATGCACTTGTGATTGTTGCTCACATGCGTCGAAAAGCGTATCTAGCGTACTGGCTGGTAGCGCAATGCAAAGCATCTGATTATTGCCACAGTTGTTAAAGAAAATATCTGCAAAGCTCTCGGCTAAGATCACAGTAAAGCCATATTGCTTAAGTGCCCAAGGAGCATGCTCACGAGATGAGCCACAACCAAAGTTATCGCGTGTTAATAAAATTGATGCCCCTTGATACTGTGGGTAATTTAACACAAAGTTGGGATCTGGCTGACCTTCATCAAGATAGCGCCAGTCATAAAATAGCGCTTTGTCGAAGCCGTCACGACTGGTTGAAGTTAAAAACTGCTTGGGAATAATTTGGTCCGTATCAACATTATTTTTGTCTAGTGGCGCAACTAGGCCCTTGTGAAACACGCTCATGACGCCTCTCCTCGAATATCAGTAAAGTGACCTGCAATTGCTGCTGCGGCAGCCATTGCTGGACTCACCAAGTGCGTACGACCGCCTCGCCCTTGGCGCCCTTCAAAGTTACGGTTTGAGGTTGAAGCACAGCGCTTTTCTGCACCAAGGCGATCGTCATTCATCGCCAAGCACATCGAGCAGCCCGGTTCGCGCCACTCAAATCCCGCCGCTTTAAAAATATCGGCTAAGCCCTCTTGTTCGGCTTGCTGCTTTACCAAGCCAGATCCCGGGACAATAAGCGCTTCAACACCTGCTGCTACGCGTTTACCCGCTACCACTTGTGCCGCAGCGCGTAAGTCTTCAATCCGGCTATTGGTGCAAGAGCCAATAAATACAGTATCAACTTTGGCATCGCTTAGCTTTTGCCCTGCTGTGAGGCCCATATATTTCAGCGCGCTGCGCATCGCATCTGCTTTAACTAAATTAGGTTCATCGTCAGGGTTTGGGACTAAGTCATTAATCCCAATGACTTGCTCTGGGCTTGTTCCCCACGTTACTTGAGGTTGCACGCTATCAGCGTCTAACTCCACGACACGATCAAATTCGGCCTCCGGGTCACTATGCAACGTTTGCCAGTAGCGCACCGCAGCATCAAAGTCTTTGCCTTGAGGTGAAAATGGACGCCCACGTAAATATTCAAATGTCTTTTCATCAGGTGCGATGAGCCCTGCCTTCGCCCCCATTTCAATACTCATATTACAGAGCGTCATTCGCGCTTCCATTGACAGTGCTTCAATGCCTGTGCCACAAAATTCAGCCACATAACCCGTGCCACCAGCTGTGCCTAATTGCCCAATCACAGCGAGGATCAAGTCTTTTGCAGTCACGGTCGGGCGCAATACACCGTTCACCTGGATCTTTAACGATTTGGCTTTTTTCTGTTGTAATGTTTGTGTTGCCAGCACGTGTTCAACTTCTGATGTACCAATACCATGAGCCAGCGCCCCAAATGCGCCATGTGTTGAAGTATGACTATCACCACACACTATGGTTGTGCCTGGCAAAGTGATCCCTTGCTCCGGCCCCATTACGTGTACTATGCCTTGGTTAATCGAGTTTAAGTCATACAGTACAATACCAAACTCTTCACAGTTTTGTGCCAAGGCTTGTAGCTGGTTTTTACTCACATCACTGGCTGCCTCAAGTGAGCGACTTTTAGTGGATACGTTATGATCCATCGTTGCAAAAGTTTTATGTGGACAACGCACGGAGCGGTTCTGCTCCTTCAATCCAGCGAACGCCTGCGGTGAAGTAACTTCGTGTACAAGGTGACGGTCGATGTACAGCAGATCCGTTTGTTCATTTAAATTGGCAACTACATGGGATTGCCAAATTTTATCGTATAATGTTTTTGCCACTTGCTCTTACCCTTATTAGACCCTATCGACGATCGCTTGTGCGACATCCATTGTAGTAAACCCACCTTGCGGGTAGATGTCAGGTGTGCCCACACCATCTTTCACTGCCTCTGCTACCGCCTTTTCAATTGCCCGCGCGGCTTCGTCCTGCCCCAAGGAATAACGCAGCATCAACGCAGCACTTAAGATTTGTGCAATAGGATTAGCCACGCCTTTACCGGCGATATCTGGCGCTGATCCACCCGCAGGTTCATATAAACCAAAGCCTGACTGGTTTAAACTGGCCGATGGTAACAGCCCCATGGAACCCGTGATCATTGCACATTCATCAGAAAGGATGTCACCGAACAGGTTATCGCACAATAGGACATCAAACTGGCTAGGTTGCTTGACTAGCTGCATCGCAGCATTGTCGATATAAATGTGATCAAGCGCCACATCTGGGTATTCTTTCGCCACGTCATTGACCACTTCACGCCACAACACACTAGTTGCAAGTACATTCGCTTTATCCACCGACGTCACATGATTATTTCTGAGCCTTGCAGCATCAAACGCAAAACGGGCGATGCGTTCGATTTCTTTGCGCGAGTAGGTTTGCGTATCAAACGCTGATTCGTCTTCGCCTTTACCTTGGCGACCTTTGTCGCCAAAATAAATCCCGCCAGTAAGCTCACGGACGCATAAAATATCAAAACCTTGTTGGCTAATGTCACTGCGCAGTGGCGAGGCAGCGCTCAATGCGGGTAATAGCTGCGCAGGGCGCAGGTTACAAAAAAGCTGGAAGTGCTTTCTAAGCGGTAATAAAGATGCCCGCTCTGGCTGCTCATTCGGTGGCAGATGCTCCCACTTTGGCCCACCGACAGAACCAAATAAAATAGCATCAGCGGCTTCACATGCAGCTAATGTTGCTGCTGGTAAGGCTTCGCCAAACGCATCAATAGCCGCGCCACCAATCGCTTGCGCCGACTTATCTAAAGTAAAGTTGAACTTAGTCGCCACTTTATCCAATACTAGCTCAGCGGCTTGCATCACCTCTGGACCGATTCCATCACCTGCCAGTACTGCTACTTTATAGCTTGCTTGACTCATCCTGCTTTCCTTTGTTGTTTAAGACTTGACACTTTTTGTGCTCTATCGATTAGGTTATATACTCGGATCATCGCTCTTACCGATGCCTCTACGATGTCAGAAGCAAGCCCTACGCCGTGATACTGCTTGCCATCAAATTTCGCAATGATATTCACTTGGCCTAGTGCACTGGCGCCCTGACTAGTTGCGTCTAAGTTATATTCCACAACTTCAATCGCCATATTTGTGATCCGTTCAATAGCCAAAAATGCCGCTTCCACCGGACCGTTACCTGTTGCCGCTTCTTGCTTAAGCTCCCCATTGATTGTGACTCCAACCGTGGCGCTGGCGATAGATTGCGAGTTAGATGAAGCGTTAACGAACTGCAATTGGTAGCGTTCATCTTTATCTTTGATCTGATTGAAGTAAATCATCGCTTCTAGGTCATAGTCATAAACCGTACCCTTTTGGTCAGCTAACGCTAAGAAGCTGTCATATAGGCTATCCATATCGTAGTCTGACTGTTGATAACCAAGTTCATTGAGGCGGTGTTCAATCACGTGACGACCCGAGCGAGACGTCATATTTAGCTGGTTACTCGGTACGCCTACCGTTTCAGGTGCCATGATTTCGTATGTATTTTGTGCTTTTAGCACGCCGTCTTGATGAATACCGGAGCTGTGTGCAAACGCATTTTCACCGACAATTGCTTTATTCGGTTGTACCGGCATATTGCAAATTTTAGCGACCTGACGTGATGCCCGGTAGATTTCTTCACTACGAATATCGGTATGAACTTTTAGGTGGTCTTGACGCATCTTCATGATCATCGCCACCTCTTCTAGTGAACAGTTCCCCGCACGCTCACCAATACCATTGATAGTACATTCAATTTGCCTTGCACCTGCTTGTACCGCAGCGATAGAGTTTGCTACCGCAAGCCCCAAATCGTTATGGCAATGTACACTTAATCTTGCTTTGTCTATGTTAGGTACATTATGGCGAATATGGTGGATCATCGCGGCATACTCATCGGGCGTCACGTAACCAACGGTATCAGGCAAGTTAATCGTAGAGGCGCCAGCATTTATTGCAGCTTCAACAATCCGACACAGATCTGGATAAGGGGTACGGCCAGCATCCTCACAAGAAAACTCAACATCATCGGTGTACTTTCTGGCCTGAGAAATGGCGTTAATCGCCATGTTAGTCGCGTCATCTAAGCTCATTCTTAACTTATGCTCTAGATGCAGTGGGCTGGTTGCAATAAACGTATGGATACGACGCTGCTCTGCGCCTTTTAAGGCTTCACCACAGGCGTCAATGTCTTTTGCCACAGCACGGGCTAGGCCGCAAATTGCAGGTCCTCTTACTTCTTTGGCGATGCGCTGTACGGCACGAAAATCCGCGGGGCTGGATACCGGAAAACCCACTTCCATCACATCCACATTGAGCCGACTAATGGTATGCGCCAGTTGTATTTTATCTTCTTCGGTTAAGCTGGCCTTTAGTGCCTGCTCACCATCCCTTAACGTTGTATCGAAAATCCAAACTTTATCTTGCATACCCTTATCCTCAGCCAAAAAAAACCCCGCAAGTGCGGGGTGTCTACAGTAAATGTCGCTCAATTCGCGCAATTACACCCCACCCCTGTGGTTTACCAGTAGGAGGTTAAGAAGGAGTGACAAACGCGCTGTTAGTTTCATGAGCTAGGTGTTCCTGTTGATGAATTAGTTATGTTTTAACATGCTTCAAAAGTGACAATCAAGCATAAATTATCCATCAAAACTGACTTTAAAATATATAAAATAAAAATTTAAGTCTAAAAAAAGTATTTAATAGACAATATCTTTCAATTTAAGAGAGAAATACAGATAGTATATGAAATGAACAGGGTAATTTTGAATTTTAATTACAAGCAAAAAAATAGCCTATGCAAGGCTATTTTTTGGGCGGCTCTGGGTGCTTCGCATATCCTGAAGCACCTTTTGCGATATACCTCAGTTGCCACTTCAGGCGCTCGGTAAGTTCTGCACGTTGTTGTGAGTCTTGATCTAAGGCCTCTGCACCTGAGCTAAATACCAAAGTGACCATAGCCTCAGCTTGCATATGAGCGTGATGCGCATCCACCCTAGTCTCAGTCTCTAAGTAATGTGCAAGCTCAAGTATAAAGTGCTTTATCTCTCGTGCCACCGCAGCACGGAATGCCGGTGAGGTGCCAGAGCGTTCACGTAGTAACAACCGGAACTGGTTACTCGACTGCTCAATAAACTCCATAAAAGTATAAACAGACGTATTAATAACGCTACCGCCTTTGGCAATGCGGCGTCTTGCCTGTCGCATTAATTGCCGCAGGGTTAAGCCAGCTTCATCCACCATAGTTAAGCCAAGCTCGTTCATATCTTTAAAGTGGCGGTAAAAAGAAGTAGGTGCGATACCAGCCTCTCTTGCAACCTCACGCAGACTCAAATTAGAGAAACTATGCTCCGCACTCAGCTGGTTAAATGCCGCTTCGATAAGCGCTTGACGAGTCTTCTGTTTTTGTTGGGCACGGACACCTGTCATGGACTTTCCCCAATTCGCTTCGAAAATAAGAACAATAAAGCGCAGTCTAAACCTTGACGCAGCAAGAATGAAATACTATTTTAGCGTACAGTTGTACGCTGAAATAAGATTTTGAGACTGACTGATGAAAAAACCTCCCATTTTATGGACCAATGTGCTGTTTTTTAGCTTATCGTTTCTGGCAGCCGTTACTTTGGTTCCTTGGTATGGCTTCGAATACGGTTATACCACCAGCCACTGGCTAGCATTTATTGCCTGCATGTTCTACGCAGGCCTATCAATTACAGCAGGTTATCACCGCTTGTGGGCACATAAAGCCTACGATGCACACCCTGTTATTCAAATTATTTTTGCGCTAGGCGGTGCATTTGCGCTACAAAACAGCGCATTACACTGGAGTAGTGATCATCGAATTCATCACGGCCAAGTTGATGATCCCGTTAAAGACCCTTATGCCGCAACTCGAGGCTTTTGGTATAGCCATATTGGTTGGATGCTACGCGACTATCAAGGCGACAGCTATGGTGATTACAGCAACGCACGCGATTTACAGCGCAATCGGATTGTTATGTGGCAGCATAAACATTATATGAAATTGGTATTACTAACCAATATTGGTATTCCGCTCACGCTGGGCTTATTGCTAGGTAATGTTATCGGTATGCTGCTACTCGCAGGTGTGCTGAGATTAGTGCTTAGTCAACACTTTACCTTTTTTATCAATTCACTGGCACACATCTGGGGAAGCCGTCCATATACAGAGAAAAATACCGCAAGAGACAACGGCTTTTTAGCATTGTTTACTTATGGTGAGGGCTACCACAATTTTCACCATATTTTTGCAAGTGACTACCGTAACGGTATTCGCTGGTATCACTACGATCCGACTAAATGGCTGATCCGTGCCTTTGCGGCGCTCGGGCTTGCCAGCAAGCTAAAACGAACGCCGATAGAGCGTATCGAGAAAGCCAAAGCAGAAACGCTACTAAATAAAACGAAAGTTAGCCTCGCAAAATTGCCTTTAGCGCAAGATAAGCTTACATTGTTACAACAAGAGTATGATTTGCTTCTGAAAAAGCTTCAAAACTACTGTGCGGTGCAAAAGCAAGTACTTGAAGCAAAGAAAGCAGCCGTACGTGCACAATGCGAACACTCCGCATTAATGCAACAATATAAAGAGTTAGAACAAGCTTGGGAAAGTCAAAAACAAGCTTGGATTGCACTGAACTCGAGGCTTCTGAAAACGGCATAACACTCAGCGGCCTCAACAATGATAAGGGTGAGGCCGTGAGCAAAAAAGCCACAGAAAAAACAAAAAGTATTCCAGATTCCTATCAATATGACGCCATAATCATAGGCACAGGCCCAGGTGGCGAGGGCGCCGCCATGAACCTCTCAAAAAGTGGCAAAAAAGTCGCTGTCATCGAGCGTCAACATGCTGTTGGTGGCGGCTGTGTTCACTGGGGTACTATTCCTTCCAAGGCACTGCGCCACTCCGTCAGCCGCCTGATTGAATACAAAGCCAATCCCTTATACCGTTTTACCGAGCGTCCGCAGCGCCATACGTTTCAAGACATATTGCACCATGCGAGTGATGTCATTTCCAAGCAATCCACGCTGCGCTCAAGCTTTTATGGCCGTAATCGTATTCATTTATTCCAAGGTGACGCCAGCTTTATCGATGCCCACACGGTTCAAGTTCTGCACCAAGATGGCTCACAGGAACTATTAACCGCTCATACCATTGTCATCGCGACAGGTTCGCGGCCATATCGCCCACCAGGCGTAGACTTCACTCACCCTAGAGTGTATGACAGCGATACTATTTTAAGTTTAGAGCACAACCCGCAGCGCGTATTGATCTATGGCGCTGGCGTTATCGGTTGTGAATATGCCTCTATTTTTAAAGGACTTGGGGCAAAGGTAGATCTGATAAATACCCGCGACCGCCTTTTGGCCTTTATGGATGCAGAGATTTCAGATGCGCTAAGCTATCACTTCTGGAATAACGGTATTGTTATTCGACACAACGAAGAATTTGCCAAAGTAGAAACCCATGAGAAAGGCGTGATTGTTCACCTGCAATCCGGAAAAAAGGTTCGGGCAGATTGTATCTTATGGGCCAATGGTCGCTCAGGAAACACTGAGACGCTAAACCTAGAAAGCGTTGGATTGAAGGCAGATAGCCGTGGACAACTCAAAGTCAATGAGCATTACCAAACAGAAGTCGATAATATTTTTGCAGTGGGTGATGTAATTGGTTATCCAAGCCTAGCCAGTGCCGCGTTTGACCAAGGGCGTATTGCTGCCAATGCGATTGTGCATGGAGCGTGCGATGACCGTTTGATCACTGATATTCCAACGGGCATATATACTATTCCAGAAATGAGCTCAGTAGGTAAAACAGAGCAAGAGCTAACTGCTGCTCGCATTCCTTATGAAGTAGGTCGTGCACAATTTAAACACCTGGCGCGCGCCCAGATTACAGGCACTGAAGTGGGTAGTTTAAAAATTTTATTCCATGCTGAGAGCAAAGAAATACTCGGCATCCACTGCTTTGGTGAGCGCGCTTCTGAAATTATTCATATCGGCCAAGCGATTATGGAACAAAAGGGTGCAGGCAATAACATAGAGTATTTTATCAACACCACATTTAACTACCCAACCATGGCGGAAGCCTATCGTGTTGCGGCGCTAAATGGGATCAACCGCCTGCTAGATTAGTTAAAACAAGCGTGACGTCTAGCACATCACGCTTTTTATAAGCTAAAACGATACTCAGCGCTGAGCCGCCAGACACTATCTGTTTGTTTGGGTTTACCATTAAAGGCTTCTCGATTCGCAACGGTAGTAGTGAGCCCTAGCCATTCCGCTCCTACTATCCAATTTGAATGCAACTGATATTTTGCAGTTATAGTGAAACCATGGCCATGACTTTGGTTTGGATCGAACTGCCAGTCATCTTTATCGATAACCTTAAATTGCTCTGCTCGCACACTAAAGCGCCACGCGTTACGCTTATGAGTCAATAACAGAAACCAACTATTGAAGTCATTATCGACACCGCGATTAGTCCCCATCGCAGTATTGCCAGCCATTCCTTGGAACAGCAGCTGTGTTTGTGTTGATAACTTATAGCGCCAAGCGGCGCTTATAAACTTGGTATCCCACGCATATTGGCCCGTGCGATAATTAATTTTGCTCGGATCACCATTATTATCGTACCAATACACATTGACCGCGCTACGAGTCGAGAAGTCATGATGATACCCAAAGTAGTATCCAAAACGACCATCTATTTCTGTGAAAGGCTCAACATATTGCGCTTGATGCTGTAACTGCGGCGTATTTAACGACTCAACGGCGGCAAAGGGTATGCTTTCATTAAATACCGACTGCCTATCATGAACTGTAAACCCTCGCCATGCTAACAAAGTACCTGCGGGATCATTGCCCTTAAAGATCCCAGCAACCCCTTTATACCCCTTACCTCTGCTGCGACGAGTTGATGGCTGCTCCACGGCTATTTCTGAACCGAATACACGCACCTCTTCCCCAATCCAAGCATTAATTGCTGAATACTGGTAATGGTAAGGAGATGACCAACCAATATCTGGGTTTTCAATGGAAAAACTGGGATAGAAACCACCGGTACGCACTATCAACCGGCGACCATTTTTGGGAAGGGTGCGATACTGTAAATATAACTCGGTAAATCCGAGCTTATCATCTGGATCTGGTACGTATTGCATTACGCCATGTAAAGACCAAGCACTGTCAAAATCAATGCGCCAATCCACTACCCCGCGACTCAACACCAAATCTGACTCGGCTTGACCGAAGCGAGTTACCCCCCAACCTGGTTGATACCAAGCTTTACGGTTGTCATCGTGCTGCCAGGTAGCCTGTAACTGGCCATGTCCAGACACTTCGACTGCATTAGTTTGCCCAATGGCAAATAGTGCTAGCATAGGGCTTAATTTAGTAATCATCGAAGCCATCAGAAAAGTCCTGTAGTGGAGCAATCAACGTTTGTTTTAATTGATACGTTATTGAACTGGTGTTACTCAAGCCAGAGAGCTGGTGCTGCTCAACTTGCTCTAGGTTTTCAAACCGTTCGTGCCACACATGTAGCTGTAACGCGCCTGCTTGCACCACATCTAGATCCAGAGTGACATAACCATTGCTATCAGTTACGGCAAATAAAGGACTGTCTACAACCACGATATACCCTAACATCCAGTCATGAATATTACAGCCAAGTTCGACAATCCCTGCCTTATCAAAAAGTACCTTTTTTGGGTCGTCACGATAGAGCTTCAGCTCAAAGGGCTTGGCTGGTGAGAAAGAGTACACATGATGCAAAATAGAATCTAAATTAGGAAACGAGACCTGAGCCCCTGTTGGTACCATTAGAATATGCGGCACAAATGACTTATCTTTTTGCTCCATCTTGAAACCATTTTCCGGTGCCAAGTGCGCGACGCCTTCACCTTCAAGCCATACGGCTGCATTCGCTAGCGGCTGCTTATCATTGTCTAACACTTGTATTTCCAGCGCACCAACAGCGCTTGATTGTAATGCGACTAGTGCGATGGCAAGACATCGCAGCAAAGTTAGGTTTTGCATAAGCGGTTTGTCCTATCCTTATTTTATTTTGTGCTTATCTTCAGTAGACCGAGCGGAATAAATATTACATTCATCGCATTTACTGGATGAATACGTATGCAGCTTTTACGTGAACTTTAGCATACAACAGTAAGCTTAGCTTATACGCAAAAGAACACGAATAGACGTGTCGACAACAAAAAGGAAACGCTATGCACCCCCTATCAGTTTCACTCATTGGCTTAAGCTTTTTTACCAGCACAAGCTTCGCCACATCATTAGCAGTCAGCTCGCCCGATGGCAATATTACTTTTACTTTAAATGACGATAAGCGCCAACCTACCTACCAAATAAGCTTTAACAACAAAACCATTATTGCTCCCTCTAAACTTGGTTTTGACTTTGCGAAGGCGGCATCTATGCGTGATGGGTTGACTATCGCCACGCATCACCGTAGCAGTGTCGATAGTAGCTGGGAGCAGCCTTGGGGTGAGGCTCGCGTGATCCAAGACCAGCATAATGAGCTGGCGGTCACATTTGCCAAACAGACCGACCAATCACCGCAATATACTGTACGCGTCAAGGTGTTTGATGATGGTGTCGGCTTTCGCTATGAGGTTGCTCAAAACCAAGCCCTTTATATTACCAAAGAGCTCACCGAATTTACCTTTGCCAGCAGCGATAAGATTACCGCATGGTGGATCCCAGCGCGTGGATGGAATCGCTATGAATATGTATACAACACCACACCTCTGCACGATGCTGCTCATGTGCACACCCCATTTACCTTAAAGAACCAAGATGGTGTGCATATCAGTGTACACGAAGCCGCCCTTATAGATTATGCGGGTATGACATTAAATCAACGCCGTCCCGGCACATTTATAGCTGATTTAACTCCTTGGTCAGATGGGATTGCAGTTAAGACCAATGGCAAGTTCAACACACCTTGGCGCACGCTTCAAATAGGAGATGAGGCTAAAGATTTGCTCAACTCCCACTTGATTTTAAACCTCAATGAGCCAAACAAACTAGGCGATGTTTCTTGGGTTGAACCGGGTAAATACATCGGTATTTGGTGGGAAATGCACATAAATAAAAACACTTGGGGAAGTGGAGAAAAGCATGGTGCAACGACTGAGCGCACTAAAGCATACCTAACCTTTGCAGCCGATAATGGCTTTGATGGTGTATTAGTTGAAGGCTGGAACACTGGCTGGGATGGTGACTGGTTCTTCAACGGCGATGTTTTTAGCTTTACCGAAGCCTACCCTGATTTCAACATAGACGAAATAGCCAAACATGGCGAAACTGTCGGCGCTCGCTTAATTGGCCATCACGAGACTTCAGGCAATGTTAGTAACTATCGAAATCAAATGGCAGAGGCCTTTGCACTCTACGAAAAAGCCGGTGTACGTCAGGTAAAAACAGGCTATGTTGCAGATGGCGGCAACATCAAACGCATTGATGCCAAGGGCAATGCCAGATTCGAGTGGCATGATGGCCAATTTATGGCAAATGAGTACCTAGACAACATAAAACTGGCAGCCAAACATAAGATCAGTATTAACACCCATGAGCCTATCAAAGACACAGGGCTGCGCCGCACCTATCCAAACTGGATTTCTCGAGAAGGCGCCAGAGGACAAGAGTTTAACGCATGGGGCACGCCACCAAACTCACCTGAACATGTGCCAATGCTTGCTTTTACCCGCATGTTAGCAGGCCCTATGGACTTTACTCCGGGTATTTTTGACATGGGCTTTAATGGCCTTGGTGATAAAACTAACCGCCCACAAACCACCCTAGCTAAGCAATTAGCGCTTTATGTTGTACTTTATAGCCCAATTCAAATGGCGGCCGATTTACCAGAAAATTACCTCGCTAAGCCAGATGCCTTTCAATTTATAAAAGATGTACCGACTGATTGGGAACACAGTATCGCACTTGCGGGAGAAGTGGGTGATTATGTTGTCTTTGCCAGAAAGGAACGTAAACATAAACAATACAGCGGTAACGACTGGTTCTTAGGCGCAGTGACGGATGAAGAAGCAAGAGACATTCCTATTACTTTGGACTTCCTCGAACCAGGTAAAACCTTCGAAGCACAAATTTACGCAGACGGCGACAAAGCTGAATGGAAACACAATCCGTATGAAATGAACATTTACCGTAAAAAAGTAACCAGTACTGACAAGCTGATGTTAAAACTGGCTGCCGGTGGCGGGGTTGCGATCCGCTTTAAAGCACTATAAACAACGCGTGGTCACCCTCTACAGGGCGACCACCATTTTAAATTACCGCTGGTATTACTGACACTGATAGCTAGGGGTTAATCCTTTAGCAATTTCCCACTTCGCCGTTAGCAATGATGCAGGACCGTTGCTATCGTGCGAGAGCTCCCAATTCATAATGCCGCCAGCATTGAGCTTAGCGTACTGCGTTTTTGCACGGATCGTCGGGATACCATTATAGTAACTGCTGCCATCACTATCACGACACGCATTGGCTGGGTTTTCTTGCAGTAAGGTGCGGTATGCCTTCCAAGTAGGTCTTGCATAAAATGGTACACCTAATACCGTTTTTTCCTTGCTCAAACCACGACCTTGCCAATAAGCAATAGAATCTTTGGCATATTGCATAGAAGCATGATCGCCATTGTTCGCGTCATACGCCATCAAATTTAAAAAGTCGATATCTTGGAATACAGATTCCAACACGCCACCACCTGTGTACCCAAGCGCCACCACTGCGGCTGTTAAAAATTTACCTCTGGCACGCAACTCAACGCTTAGCGCTTTCATCAGTAACGCATAGTTATTTGCAGAAGCACCAGGATCTGGATACTCCCAGTCCATATCAACCCCATCAAGGTTGTGCTGCTCAACAAACGCAATAACCTCTTGGACAAAACGCGCTCGACCTTGCTCCGAGTTAGCAAATGTCTCAAACGCACTATCATCGCCGCCATTCCAACCACCAATGGCAATCCCTACCTTCACATTATTGGCATGAGCTGAATTTACCAGCGCTGTCATTTTGCTTAAATTTTCGAGCGGTCTTAGTGTGCCATCAGCATTAGGAAGTAAAAATGAGTAATTGATATGGGTGAGCTTATCAAATTGAATGTCGCTCACGGAGCCTTGCCAACTTGGGAAGTAGCCGACAATTTTAAAATTAGGATCGCCAGGAGGTGTATCATCAGAAACTACACTAAAGCTCACAGAACTCGACTCACCTCTCGCCCCAGATGTATCAGTGGCATAGACGGTTAACGCACGAGCACCAAGCCCCTGCGCTTGCCACATAGCCTCATAGGGTGGAGTGCTATCAGACGCCACAAGCGTACCATCAAGATAAAACTCAACATTATCAATGGTAGTATTTTGCGGATGGCTTACTGTTGCAGCAAGACTAACGAGCGAACCAGCAACAACGCGTGCATTGCTGCTCGGAGAAGTAACCGACACAATGGGAAGTGGCGTAGTCGCATCGCAGCGTCCGTTTGCTTGCCAGACTCCGTAAGTTTCAGAATGCTGTGCTGGATTTTGGTTTTGTGTCCACCATTTAGCTGTGTATTTGGAAGACTGATAAGTGACAGCATCTCCACCGGTATAGACCTGCTGTGATTGCCATTGCGTTAAGTTGCTACAGTCCACAGCTAATGCAACTTCCATCGCACCTAAGAGCGGAAGTGCTATCAATAGATTTGTATATTTCATTACCTTTTTCCATGTTGTATGTCGGCTAAAGCAAGCCATGCCGAGTTTAAATAAATGTTAACTTGCGATTCTAGCCTATCAGCATGGATAAATTTCGTACAACATGCGGTGCTACGACCTTAGTCTAATACAGTGATAAAGCGTCTTACTTTCTATTCCATTCGTGTATTTGCAGTGGAGCACGTTTATAAAATGTGCAATTGATGCTCGTAGGCTGTACAGATAAGACAGAGCTCAGTATGCTTGCAAGTTTAGGCGCTGATAAAGAGAATAACACTGAAATGAGTACGGCATTTTCGAGACGATTTGTAACTTTAGTGGAGCAGTTTGCAGGCGGCAATAAACGTCAATTTGCCCAACTAACAGGTAAATCTCCTTCCCATATTTACCGTATTTGTCGCGGCTTGAGCCGCCCATCTATGATTTATCTTGAACATCTTTATAATCTCTTTGCGGTTGACTTAAATTGGCTACTGACAGGAGAGCAGCCTCTCGATAAGCCACAAAGCCAGCTCCAAGATGAACTTACACTCATTCCAAAACTCGACATTGAGGCCAGTGCAGGGATGGGGAGTGTGATTGGTAATGAGGAAGTAACAGAGCAATTTGCACTTAATCGCCGCTGGCTAAACTCTCATTTAGGCGTGTACTCAGATAAACTCGCTTTTGTGTCTATTCGTGGTGACAGTATGCAGCCTACATTATTAGACGGCGATATGGTACTTGTGGATTTATCACAACATCAGCCTAGTAAAGATGCCGTTTATATCGTGCAAACGCAAGACGGCCTAATGGCAAAACGCGTGCAACAGAGACAGAACCGAATCCAGGTGATCAGTGACAACCCTGACTACCCGAGCTGGGAGATCACCGCTGACAATGCCGATAGTCACGGCATTGCAGGACGTGTTGTTTGGTGTGGTCGCAGTATATAAGCCACACCCTACTTTACAGTGTGATGCACCAACATCACACTGACTTAGCCAGCGTTTCCTGTCCCTTGTGTGTATTCACAAACTGACTTAGCACTAACGAACATACAGCCAGTGCAGCCCCAAAGTAAAATACCAAGGATTGATCGTACAGCCATACCACCCCAAAACTTGCAGGGATCACCACCGCAGCAATATGGTTAATGGTAAAGCTAACACCAGCCGTTGCCGCGATATCTTCTGGTCGAGCAATTTTTTGGAAATAAGTTTTAAGTGCAATCGCCATCGCAAAAAATAAATGATCAATCACATAAAGTGCTGCTGCAAAGCTTGCTGACTCTACTAATGCGTACCCAATAAACACAGCAATCAGCCCAATATATTCTATTGTCAGGGTTTTACGCTCACCTATATGACCAATCATCTGCCCAATCTTAGGTGCAATAAATATGTTTACCAAATGATTTAGCATATACAGTGCTGTGATCTGTGCAACATCAAAACCAAACTTTTCCACCATTAAGAAACCCGCAAATACCATAAAGATTTGCCGCCTCGCACCAGAAAAGAAAATCAACGCATAATAAAGGCTATACTCTTTTCTTAAAATCAGCTTCTTATGTTGCCTAGTGTGTATTTCAAACGTCGGAAAGCCAATAAACATAAGTAACGCAATAATAAAACCAACACCGCCAATTAGTAGATACATCCACTGATAGTCCGCAGAGAAGTAGCTAAAACCCAGCCATATTATCGCGTAGGTGATTAAAGAGGCGATGGATTTAATCGAGAGCAAGATACCCAGTTTTGCCGGTGCCTCATCTTTATTAAACCATTGTAAACTGAGCGATTGATTCAGCGTCTCGAAATAGTGAAAACCTATCGACATTAATACTGTGGTCGCATACAAACCGTATATAGTAGGTAACCACCCCGTAATGGCGACGCCAAGCGACAACAAACACAAGCTGATCAGTGCGAAGGTTTGTTCCTTTAACACCAATAAAACAAATACCGCTGTAAACGCCAAAAACCCAGGGATCTCACGCAGCGATTGCAACATTCCCATATTAGCACCATTGAAATTTGCCGCTTCAATCGCAAAGTTATTGAGCATAGCCATCCAACCTGCGAACGTAACGGCCATAACAACGGTTGCGAGCACTAAGAAATTAAAAGGACTTTGCCATCCTTGAGAAGTATTCTTCATGATTATCTCCACATAAAGCACAACTATTAAAAGTTATGGCTATAATATGGCCACATGTTAATTTCTGATATACACAATTATGCCAAGTTCTTTATCAAAACAGACAATCTCTCCTTGGCGTATTCAGCCAAAGTCGAAGCGCTTTTTAAAACCTGCACTTGGTCGACCAATTCTTCCTAGGGCAGTAAAAAAAGCAGAGTGGGAACATGTCCAGCAACATCAACATGATTGGGGCCAGCTTGCATATACCAGTAATGGCGTGATCACTATTGTGACCCCAGAGGGCACATTTGTGATCCCTCCTGACCAAGCTTTATGGCTCCCCCCAGGCCTGCCACATGAGACATATTGTCGCTACGGTGGAGACTTTCGTAGTGTGTATATTGATACTAAATATACTG
This sequence comes from Pseudoalteromonas sp. McH1-7, assembly GCF_013366255.1. Taxonomy (NCBI): domain Bacteria; kingdom Pseudomonadati; phylum Pseudomonadota; class Gammaproteobacteria; order Alteromonadales; family Pseudoalteromonadaceae; genus Pseudoalteromonas; species Pseudoalteromonas sp. McH1-7. Next base: position 137,618 of record NZ_JABWPQ010000014.1, read on the forward strand.
AGTTACTGGGAAATAAAGCCAAGTTGATTGTTGTCGATGAACTACTAAAACAATTTATTTTGGAGATCTGTACTTGGCAGGAAGATTACCACCTAGATGAAAAAACAGAGCGATTTATAACGGTCTTTATTGATAGGCTAACATCAGCTGCAACTTGCCACTTTTTTATTCCAAGCGCACAAGATGCTCGAATCTTACCCATTGTAACCGAGCTGCATACTAACCCAGGATGTAAAGTAAGTTTGGAGGAATGGAGTGGTCAAGTGGGCGCATCCACTCGTACACTAAACCGTTTATTCCACAAGTGTTTTATGATGGGCTTTAGTGACTGGCGCCAAAAATTAAGGGCAATCAAAGCAATCGAATTGTTAAAAGGCGGATATTCTCAGCAACAAGCAGCACAGTATTTAGGTTTTGACTCAACCGCGGCATTTAGCAGTGCGTTTAAAAAGGTATTTGGAAAACCACCAGGGCAATATCTAAAAAAGTGAGCGAGTAGCCTCTTAATTTTTTATTAGTTGAGTTAAAGCAAAAGGGTATGCAACTGCATACCCTTCAAAGTTGTCACTCTAGAGCTATTCTTAACACTCTAAGATTTACATCTAAAATTGATAAGTAAAGGCACCGTAATACATCCGCCCGATATTGTCATAACTTGCACTACTTGCACCTGTGCCTGTAGTGTAGCCTGGTAGATCTCTATCAAACACGTTATCAACGCCAAGTTCCAACGTAATGCCATTGTCGAAACGATAGCCACCACGTATATCTGTAATAAAGTAGCTGCCATAGCTCATAATGTTACTAGGATCTGGGTTTTTATTTAGAGACTTATCGGTATATAGGCTAACTTCATCTAAGTAACGCGTTTTCGAGCTAAAGTGCCAGTTATTGACCTTATAGCCAAGTGATACCATAGCTTGCCACTCTGCTTCACCTGTTGTCCCAGCATACTCTTCAGAGTCTGATAAGTCAGACTGGAAAGGAAATTCTTCACGACTCTTAAGATAGGTTCCTATTAGGCTGGAAGTCATACGACCTTCGAATAAATCAAAGTCATAGCCAATCTCAAAATCTATCCCTTCTGCGTTCTGTTTAGCAACGTTTTGCGTAATTGAACGAATACCGGTCAACTCTCCGTCCGCATCTCGTGTCACCAACGCACAGAACTGGTTATCAATACCACTTAACGAATCAACACATTTATCAAGAATGTCCTGGCCTGAGATATTATTAATTGCATCTTCAATCTCAATTTCCCAGTAGTCAAGCGTTATAGAAAGACCCGATATTGCTTCTGGTGTATATACTACACCAAATGTAAGGCTATCAGATTCTTCTTCTTTAAGGTCTGGGTTGCCACCAAGTACGCCCGGTATAGAAGAGCTGGTCGCTACCGCGTCAAAATCTTCTGGGATACCAAGTGCATCACAGTTCGCTCTGCGGTTCGCATCTTGAACTTCACCACGCTTACAGGGGTCAGTGATACTTCTAAAAAAGTTCTCACTTTGAGGCCCGTATAGTTCCGAAATATTTGGTGCCCGCATCGCTCTAGACTTAGTGGTTCGAACTCGTAACTCATCTGTTACCGTCCAGTTTAAACCCGTTTTCCAGCTTACGGTATCTCCGATAGTTGAATAATCAGCATAACGTACTGCAACATCTAATGATAAATCCTGCACTAACATCATATCGGCAAGTAATGGGACAGAAATTTCAGAAAAGGCTTCTCTTACACTGAAGTCTCCATGCTCTTCTTGGATTGCATTCAAGAATGTTGCACCCGTTGCAGCAAAGGCATCAGGTAAGGAATCACTTTCTTCTTTTCGATACTCAAGACCAAATGATACGCCCACATAACCTGCTGGTAATTCAAATAGTCCGCTATTACTGATATTGGCATTCAATACTGTTTGCTTAATCTCAGACTTACTGACACTTGTTGTATTGAACCAAGCTGCGGCTTCATCACTTACTGCGCCATAGCCAAACATACTTGTTGGCACACACCCTGCAGCACGAGCTTGCTCATCACGACAAACAATATCACCATTGTCTAATCGAATAGCATCAGCTGACTGCTTAATACGTGCTTTAATCGTATTACCTGCATTGGTCTGCGTGATCTCTGTCTTACCATACACAGCTGACGCTTCAAAATCCCAGTCCTCAGCTACAACTCCGCTCAGCCCTGCAACAAAGCTTGTTGTCTCACGCTCATTCAATTCATAGCGACGGCCTGCATCTTCCATGAAACGGTGCATATTAAATTCATCGACGCCATTTCTATCCATCAGCTGTGCCAAAGACTCATGCATATAAGCATTATCTCTTTTGATCACAAATGCACCCGTCCCACGGCTATCACCATATTCAAAATACGACGGCTGACCAATAGAATCTGCTTCTGATTTTGTGTACTTTGCAGAGGCGTAAACATTCAAATCTGACGTAATATCGTAGTTAGCTTTGATATTTACGTTTGTATTTTCAAACGTTGGCTGTAATTCTCGATAACGGGTTAGGTCAAGGATATCACAGTCGCCAGAACAAATTGCCCAGTCATTTTCATAGGTTGTACCTAGTTTTTGTGGTCTAACACTGCCGTCAGGGTTAAAGGTATACCAAACTAACTCGCCATTTTCCTGCTGATAAAAGTTACCGTTTACAGAGTCATCATAATAACCGGCATTAGTGATTGTTAACCTATCAGCTATCCCATCATGAATATAGTTACCATCTTCGCCGGCGATGTCACCATCATTTGGGTTAGTGATTGAGCTAATCAGCCTATTAGTTTGAGCGCGGTCGGTAGCATTCATACCATCTTGGCTCACATGAGATACTGAAATACCGACATTACCCTTACCGCCATCAAAGTCTAGGCCGTAAGAAAGGCTGAACTTTTCATTTTCATACGGCCCTTCCGCAGCAGTACCTTTAGACACACTTAAGTCAAAACCTTGAATGTCTTTTTTCAAAATGAAGTTAACTACACCTGTTACCGCATCAGCACCGTATACAGCTGACGCACCACCCGTGATAATTTCAACACGCTCGATCCAGTTTGAAGGAATATTATTAACATCAACAGATGCAGAACCCGGACTACTTGACACATGGCGCTTACCATCAACCAACACCAATGTTCTTGCAGTACCCATACCTCGTAGGTCAAGTAAACTCAGACCTGCGGTACCAATACTTCTTCCAGCATTCGCAAGAGAGTAGGTGTTTGCTAACGCTGGCATATCATTTAATGCTTCACCGATGCTTGTTACACCGCTGGCTAACAATGCCTCTCCACTGATAACTGTCACTGGGGCTGGGGCGATCGCACCCTCTCTTAAAATGCGAGAACCTGTTACTTGGATTTTTTCTACTTCATCAACTCCGGAGCTTTGTTCAGCAAGCACATTCATTGAGGTTGACGCAATGGCACAACTTACGGCAAAAAACACAGGAGTTCGTTTTGTTATTAGGTTTGTTATATTCATTTATGACCTTATTCTTTTTTATATACTTCGTTCCCGATAAAGCAACAACATAAACTATTTCTTTACGAGGAAAAGATCAAGATTTTTTATAAAAAATATGAATTTTTTTATTTTTAATAAAACAACAACAGATTTATAACATCAGAAAGAGAGGTGAAAAATGCAACAAATTGAAATTTATTAATAACATTCTTTATCAAAAAAGGGTTAGGAACTGTAATCAACTTAGAGCTTTCAGTCTGATTATTCTTGCTTATTTGAGCCTATTAATCAAATAGCTACTCCATTTCCCGATCAACCCGCTTTGAACCGCTACGAAGCTGGTTATATCAATTATGATAATTAATTTGCTAATTTGAAGCGAGAAAATCTCTTATTTAGATTTTCTAAATAAGAGCTCTTTAACGCAGTTAACGTCTGATTTATTCCTCCAAATTGAACAAATATTAAGGCTAATTGGTATTACAGCAATGTTCGAGCTTAAAAACTACGAAGCCCTCAGCTCATTGAGATGAGCGCATGTAGGATATTTTTGTTCTTTTTGTTTAATAGAGCCAACAGCTCGGCGGGTAAACCGCCTCCTACCAGTGCAGTACCTTGTTGGTGCTGTGGTGGGAGCGAGTTTACCTCGCGATGTGTTGATTATCTTGTGAGGTTTTATTTTCAAATCCCACATAGCAAAAAACCCGCTGTATTGCTGCAAAGGGTTTCTTTTCGGCGGGTAAACCGCTTCCTACCAATGCAGCACTATGGTGGTGTCGTGGTGGGAGAGAATTTACCTCGCGATGTGTTGATTGTTTTGTAATGTATTGATTGCTTTTCGAGGTGTTGATTATCTTGTGAGATTTTCTTTTCAAATCCCACATAGCAAAAAACCCGCTGCATTGCTGCAAAGGGTTTCTTTTCAAATCCCACATAGCAAAAAACACGTCGCATTGCTGCAACAGGTTTGACGTACATGGATGCACTAATTTCGATTAGATTCATGGATGAATGCGGTTAATCGGCCTTTTATAAGGCCCTGGCTCGCTACGAAGTAGGATGTTCTACTTTCACATGGGAAGCCCACACTATCATTGACCGGGACCGACCCTTCGCGGGGCTCGCCTTCGAGCTGTTTTGTTTCACTTCTGAGTTTGGGTGACAAGAAACCGAAGTAACGCTTCCAGTTCGAGGAAGTGAGCGCATGG
>NZ_JABWPQ010000015.1:0-138845 GCF_013366255.1 Pseudoalteromonas sp. McH1-7
AATTTTGATTTTCTTTCGAAGTATTCAAACTCAAGTTTTATTTGACTCCCGACTCGTTGGCTCGTTGCTTTTCAGCGCCGCTCCCCGTGTCGGTGGATGCGCATTATAGGGAGATCCGATTTAAGTGCAACCCTTTTTTTAAAGAAAATTGCAAAAAACCCGCCGTTCGAACAAAAAACACACAAAACCTATTAAAATCCATACTAATGAAATGTTTCCTTCATAAAACTGTCACCCATTTCTTTAGAGGGATCATAAGTATTGATCAAATTTGCTAGGATGCAAGATACAACTGAATAATTTTTCAGCTGTATCTCAAGACTCGATTAGCTTCGCTTTTTAGTACAGGAGGCTATATAGTTTTCGACGGTACTGTGAAGCAACACTATCGCCATCTGGAAGTGAAGCGATAATATCTAAAAACCCCTTTTTTGCTTCACCAAAGTTCATGTCTTTCTTAAGTACCACCAGTAAACTTGCCAATGCCTCTTCTGTTTTACCTACATCTAGCTGAGCTTGAGCTAACTGGCAACGTAAGTCCAAAGATTCTGGTTCAGCCACCAATGCTTGCTCTAGGCGTCTTACCTCTGGTGAATCCTGTGCTGCCGTAGCTTGCGCTAGTTTGGCAACTAAATTGTGGTAATAAGGGTCTCGTTCTTCGTCATTAATGGAATCTAACAGAGCCTGCGCTTCATCAAATTTTTTAATTTGTATGCAGATATCGGAAAACACCAATTTGACTCGAGTATTTCTACTATCGATGTCATACGCTTTTTTCGCATACACAAAGGCATTGTTTAGATCATCTTCTGCTAAAAATTGCTTAGCTTGGTCTAGTAATATTAGTTCAGGCGATGGTAAGTGAGCCGACAACGCTTCTTTTATTTCTTCTTCAGTTTTTACACCTGGTAACATATCGACCGGTGCTCCACCTTTTAAAACCACGATGGTAGGTAAAGCTTGTAAGCCAATTTGTTGAGCAAGCTGAGAGGCTAGAGCTTGCTGAACATCACAATCAATAACACCAATCGTGATATGCTCACTATATGTCGCAGCAATCCCCTCTAATATTTGGTCCTGCTGAACACATTCGGGATTTTGGCCACTATAAAATGTCAACAGTAGCACTTTCTCAGGGTTTGGGTCTGTTATTACTTGCTGAATATTTTCAGGGGTAAGTTGGATTTTATTGCTCATGCTCTGTTATCTGTATAAATAGTTAATATGGTTGATATAGTGGCAATATCTGAATTTACAACTACGAGCATAAACAATTATGTAGAGCTTGGCTTTCTCTTTCGAGTAAATTTCCTCTTTTTTCCTCCGCGCTTTTTCAATGCCATTGTCGGTACTTCTTTTAGCGCAGTTATATTTATAGACTGAGCACTATTAATAAAAACACTCAGCTCGTCACGAAGTGGCTGCATAAATTGGTTATAGGAGGTTTCTTTGTTGGCAATCTTTCCAAGCAATGATTCCCAAAGCGCAGTCCTATCTGGTAATGAGAGCGACTCTGGTAAAGTTTGAATAAATGCTTTGCCAAGCGCCGTAGAGTATATCGTTTTACCGTCTCGTCGCAGAAACTGCCTTTTAAATAATAACTCAATGATCCCAGCTCGAGTTGCTTCTGTTCCAAGTCCATCCGTATCTTTCAATACCTTTTTAATTGATTGATCAGATACAAACCGTGCAATGCCTGTCATTGCACCAAGTAGACTTGCTTCAGTGTAATGTTTTGGCGGCTGAGTTTGCTTTTCTTTCACCTCTCCTTTGTCACATAGTAGCGGCTCCCCTATTTGCAACTCTGGTAAAAGACTTTCCTTCTCTGTTTCTGGTTTTCTATATAGAACTTTAAAACCTTTATCTATTACTTGCTTGGCTTGTGCTTTGAATTGGCCTCCACCGATCTCTAATTCAACCTGAGTTTCATTGTAGCGATATGGGTGAAAGAATTGCGCTAAGTATTGTATCGAGATAAGTTGATAAACTTGCAGTTCTTGATAACCAAGCTGCGCACTGCGAAGCTTTTTAGTAGTTGGAATGATCGCGTGATGCGCTTCGACTTTTTTATCATTCCAGCACGCTCCTTTTTGGCTCATGTCTGCTAACTTAACGTATTTGCTTTCCAACCCCTGATTATGTTCTGCCGCGCAAACCACTTGCTCTCTTTCAGCAAAGTGCTCTTTTGGTAGATAACGGTTATCTGATCTGGGGTATGTGATCAGTTTATGTTTCTCATAGAGTGTTTGACAAATATCTAGCACTTGCTGAGCAGATAAACCATAGCGTTTATTTGCATCAATCTGTAAAGAAGAAAGGTTGTAGGGTAATGGTGGATTTATCTTTTTGGGTTTTGTTTCAACTTGCTTTACCGTTGCTTGCTTTTTATTGATCCGAGCAGCGACATTTTCGGCCAAAGCTTTTACCAAGACACGTCCATCTTCATCCATATAAGGCTTACATGCTTCACTTGGCACCCACTTAGCTTCAAAAATTCCCCAATCCGGTTTATTGATGTGTGCAATCACTTCATAAAAGGGTTTAGATACAAAGCTCTCAATTTCGAGATCCCTTCTAACAACCAAGCCGAGTACCGGAGTTTGCACTCTGCCAACCGACAAAACAGTATTCACACCCGCTTTTTGCCCAGCCAACGTAAATGCTCTGGTTAGATTCATACCAAAGAGCCAATCGGCTCGAGCTCTTGCAAGCGCAGACACACTTAAAGGGATAAATTCTTGGTTGGAACGTGTTGAGGCCAGTGCCTTTTTCACGGCTTGTGGATTCAAGTCACTGATCAACAAGCGTTGAATCGTTGCTCTTTTTTGCTCTGGCAGCGATACGTATTGAAATACTTCGTCTACAAGCAACTGCCCTTCTCTATCGGGATCTCCTGCATGATATATTTCGTCAGCTTTTGTGAGTAATCGTTTTAATGTAGTAAGCTGCTTTTTTGTTTTAGCTTTTGCTTTAAACTGCCATTGCGCTGGCATGATTGGTAGATCATGAAACTGCCACTTTTTATACTTAGCGTCATAATCTTCAGGCTCAGCTTGCTCAAGTAAGTGGCCAATACACCAAGAAACCACGTCACCGTTGGCAAGCTCTATGTATCCATCTTGTTTTTTGTGAGGTTTTGGCAAAACATCTGCAATTGCTCTGCCTAAGGAAGGTTTTTCAGCGATATATAGTTTCATGATTATATTAACTGTATATAGATACAGTTAATATAATCAATTTTTTCGAGAAAGGCCATAACTATCAAGTGACTGCTACAACCTTCCACGATTAGCTTTACTTAAGTTCTCAACAAGTTCAACTGCTTATGCTTTTGCTCAACTATTTGTGTCATAGAACTTGCAGCTAGCTCTACTTCATCCGCAAATTGAGATAGCTCTGCCGCCGCATCTGAGATCCCTGTGGTATTTGTGTTAATTTCCTCCGTAACCATACTTTGCTCCTCTGCTGCTGTCGCTATCTGAGTTACTTCGTTAGAAATGCTGGTAAGCTCTCCTACTAGTGTGCTCATTAACCGCGCTGACTCTTGGCAGTAACTCACTGCGTCTTCGCCTAATTTTACAGAGCTTTCAATTATTCGACCGGAATTTGCAACTTCGCTTTGCAAGTTATCTATAAGCTTACTTATATCATCTGTTGACGCTTGAGTTTTCGATGCCAAAGCTCTAACTTCATCAGCAACAACCGCAAAGCCACGCCCCTGCTCTCCTGCTCTCGCGGCTTCAATTGCCGCATTCAAAGCAAGCAAGTTAGTTTGTTCAGCGATTGCTCTGATCACTTCGAGTATTTTTGAAATATCATCGCTACGTTCCGATACTTTAACCACAGCTTGTTTTGCATCAATAACTTGATCCGCCATTGATTGTACGGTTTCAGTCGTTTTAATAATGCTTTGCTCGCTTTGTTGAACTTGGTCTGCCGCTTGGTTAGTACTGGCTGCCGCCTTCTCGGACGCCCTTGCGACCTCTGAGGCTGTCGCACTTAATTCGTTAATCGCGGTTACAACGCTGTCGATTTCTAAATGCTGATTCGCGACTTTATTTTTGATATTAATAGCAGCTTCTGTAGTGCGATGAGACTGTTCATAAGAAGACTCCGCAAGCCCTTTAAGATCATCAATCATATTTCTGAGCTTTTCGGTAAAGCGATTAAAGCCTTGAGCTAATGCGATAAGCTCTGCATGATGGCTCACTTCTAATTCGTGCGTTAGATCTCCCTCGCTAGATGCTAAGTTCTCTACCCGTTTTTGAATATGAGTCAAAGGACCAATAATCGTGTTAACCAATACAAATGCAATCGCGATCCCTATTGCTGCGATCACCACTCCAATTGTCAGCATCCAGCGTCCTACAGAGTTAGCTGACTCCTCTAATTGACTTTGCAAAGTAGTAGCAGACTCGAGTGCTATCGCTTTTGGTAATTCAATGACCAAAGACCAGGTTGTATTAGGTAACTTGATATTGATTGGCACGGATACAACCAAGTCATTCTCTAAATCTTCAATACCAGATCCTTTGTGTAGCGACTGTAAAACGTCAGCGCGCTCGGTAGTTGTTGACTCGGCCAGTGGACGTGCAAGCTTGTCATAATGACTGGATCCGACCACAAGACCTAAATCACTCAGCAAGGTTACTTTAGCTGCTCCCGAATAAAGCGACTCAGATAGCTCGTCAACCAGCGTCTGGAAAATAGGCAAATTAACATCCACGCCGACCAAGCCTTTAAATTGACGATTAACAACAACAGGGACTGTAAGCGAGGTCATTAGCATCTCATTGCCCGCTGATATTTCATATAAATATGGCTCCATGATACATGGCGCCACTTTATCTTTTGCACAGAGATACCACTCAGCTTCACGCAAACCAAATTCGTTGATGTTATCAAGGTACTTTGCTTCAGCTGACTCAACTTTTTGTTGCACAGGTCCTGTAGATTCTTGTGTAAAATAAAGCTCCAATGTTCCGGATTTAACGACTGAATGTGAAGCGCCTTCCGTAAAGCGAGTATCATCACCGTCATAACCGTTCGGCTCAAATTGTGCGTACATGGAAGAGACGAACCTATTTTGCTCTAGTGCACCAAATACCACTTCTTGAACTTGCTCTCGACTCAGTGGGTTTTCCTTGGAAGTATGGGACAATATCCCAGCCAAAGTATAGGGTACTCTATAGGCTTCATTAACAAACCCTGATACCCTTTGACCATATTGGTTGGCTTTTGCTACCAACCCTTGAGAAATTTCATCGTATATTGCTTGTTGAACTCCTTTGCTCTGCTTTGCATTTTCCTCCGCTAGATGAAACCACATCGTTGCCACTAATATAACAACTAAACTCGTTACTAATACTGTTACAAAAAATAAGAGTTTGTTTTTAATTGAAGCTTGTTTCATAACATTCCCAATTTTCAGCGTTTACATGCAAACAAATTGCACCATACATTCTTCTTAACTTGATAAAAATAGTTAACCTGAGCGCCGCACAATCAAAGCTTTCTAGTCGCCAGTTTTGTAAAAGCAATGAATTGAACATTTTTACCTGAACCACAAGTTACCCATATGTATTCTTATCGGCAAGTATGAAGTCTTGTTTAACTGTAGCAAAAAATTAATAACGCACCGAGAATTATGCAGCTAAAAATACTACTTATTTGAAAGTAACGTATTGACTAGTAAATAGAAGATACATTTGAAACTGCTAAAGTTTAGCGCAACGCCAAAGGAGAGAAGATAATTTATTTTAGTATGCTCGCCATGGCATTTAGACCAAGAGGCTCCTTTTCAAGCAGTCTCTTGGAGTAAATGCCATTGATAGAAGCTGGTGGATGCTAAAAGTAGTGCCTAAGCACTACTTTTTTATTTTATCCTTACCCGTTGTTTTTTCATTACTAGGTAATCTGTGATGAATGGCCGACTTTATCAACATATAGCCTGAAATAGGGGCAGTAAGTAGCAAGAATATAGAAATTAGAATTTCTTTCACACTAATACCATCCGATGTTGTACTAAAATATACCATTGCAGAGGTTAGTAAGCATGCCATCCCTAACGTTGTTGCTTTTGTCGGGCCATGAAGGCGCATAAAAAAGTCAGGCATCTTCACCAGTCCAATTGAACCGACCAGTACAAAGGAACCTCCAAGTAACAATAATATAGAAATAATCCACTCTGACATTCTGTTGCCGCTCCTATTCAATAATGTCGCCACGTAACAAGTATTTACATACAGCTACTGTGCTCACAAAACCCAACATTGCAATCAGCAAGGCCGCTTCAAAGTAAAGTGCGGTCCCCATACTCATGCCGTACAAAATAATCAATGCAATTGTATTGATATACATTGTATCAAGCGCCAAGATCCTATCGGGAATAGATGGCCCGACAACTAACCGCCAAAGGTTCAGTAATAGAGACACACCTATCATAGCGAAGACAATGAGAATTACCGTTTCTAACATTCAAAGATCTCCTTTAAAGGCTTTTCATAGCGCGATTTTATGGTGTCAATCAGTAACTGCTCATCTTTAAGATCAAGTACATGTATCAACAGGTACTTACGTTCTGAATGCTGTTTATCTCCCAGCGACTCAGGCCATGGATATACTTCTGCGCTTACGGTACCCGGCGTTAACGATACCGTGCTGGCTAAAATAGTGATGGGCATCGCTTGGTCAATGTCAAGCGGTACTAATACAAAGCCTGGCTGTAACTTTTTTGTTGGTCCTAAGATTTTTATCGCTACTTCTACATTTGCAGTGATAATGTCGTATAAAACCAGCAGCAAATGAGTAACTGCACGCCAAGGTCTTATTATTAACGGTTGTTTTGTTCTGAAGCGATAGGTGATTAGCGGGATAACTATCGCCAGTATGGTGCCCAAAATAATGTGTCCAGCTGAAACACTGTTATTCAGCAATAGCCACACCAAAAAGAGTAGCAAACTGCGAAACGGCGTAGGTAGCCATTTAAATCGAGCTTCTAATCGCATTTATTTCGCTCCTTTTAACACTGCATTTGTCATGCTAGAAAAGTCATGCAAAGAATTTGCTGCTGAGAGTGCATAGTCAGTCAACGACCCAGCAAAAATGACCATTAATGGAGCACAAGTGATAAGTACAAGCACTGCGACTATTTGCGCTGGATGCGCGTTTTCAGCAGAATGTGTATCCGCTTTACCTGTATGATGCCAAAACACTGTACTACCAGCTTTAGAGACACTGACCAAGACGGCCAAACTGACCAACAAGTACACTCCCCAGAACCAGTAAGTGTGACTCGATTCAAGCGTTGATTTTAAGATCCATACTTTGCCGATGAAGCCTGATAATGGTGGCATACCGATAACAGTAATTGCTGCGATAGCAAAGAAGATACCGAGCAACATGGGTTGAGATACAGGACGACCAGCGGTTATTCTATCTCCGACTTTCCCTCTTTGTTTGCCAATTAAATCGGCGATCAAAAAGAGTGCTGCTGACACTAAGGTTGAGTGCACCAGATAGTAAATTGCGGCGGCGCTACTATTTACTGATTGTACCGCCACTAATGCCACCAAAGTGCCGACAGACACTACTACCAAATTCGCTGACAATTTACGTAAATCTTGACTTGCAAGTACACCTATTCCACCCATGATTATCGTTGCTAATGCAAGCCACCACAGCCACTCTTGCGCCATGTGGCTTAACTCACCTGCCTGGTCTCCAAATACTAAGGTATAAACGCGCATCATCGAATATACGCCCACTTTTGTCATTATGGCGAACAGTGCTGCAACAACCGGCAATGCCGTGGCATAAGTATTAGGTAACCAGAGATGTAGCGGTAACAATGCACCTTTGAGAGCAAATACGACAAGTAGCAGAAGGCCGCCAATTTTTGCAAGATATACATCATCGCCCTGCAAGAAAGTGATTTTATATGCCATATCAGCCATGTTAAGCGTGCCCAGCACACCATACAAAATGCCTAAGGCAATCAAAAATACCGAAGAGCCAACTAAATTTAGAATAACATATTGTAACGAGGCGCGCGTATTGTGCTTGTCGCCTCCATGCATCAGCAAGGCATAGGAAGCAATCAACAAAATTTCAAAAAATACGAATAAATTGAATGCGTCACCAGTTAAAAACGCACCATTTACGCCCATCACTAAAAAATGCAGCAATGGATGGAAGAAGCTGCCCTTTTCATCATCTCCAGCACAGCTATATAGTGAGCAAACGAAACAAAGCAGCGCTGTTAAACTTACCAACAAAGCCGAGAGCTGATCTGCAACTAACACGATACCAAATGGGGCTTGCCAGTTGCCTATTGCATAAACTTGAATTCCAGTCTGATCCACATGCAGTAAAAGCGACACGCATACTGCAAATGTAACCAATGACATAATTACGGAAACTTTACGTCTAATGTCTACATTTTTTCCACAAGGAGGCATAAGCAGGATCACCCCTGCTAGCATTGGCAATAATACCGGTAAAGAGGTCAAATGTTGGATCATGCTTTACCCTTTTTCTCAGGAACAATGCCATTGACGTGGTCATTCCCCAAATCAGAACGCCCACGGATAGCTAAAATCACTACAAACGCAGTCATCGCAAAACCGATAACGATAGCCGTAAGCACTAAAGCTTGTGGTAATGGATCTGCATAATCACTACTGTAACCAAGCACAGCTGCCTTATTTAATGTTAACCGGCCTGATGCAAACAAGAATAAATTAACGGCATAGGACAACATCGTTAAGCCCAGTACCACAGGGAATGTTCTTGCTCTTAAAATTAAAAATACGCCGCAGGCAACTAACAGGCCTACGCACGATGCGTATAGCAATTCCATTATATATTCACCTCTTCTTTAGGCGCATTTGCCGTTACTTTTCCTAGGCTTGCCAAAATCATTAATGTTGCACCAACCACTGTTATGTAAACACCGAGGTCAAACGCAATCGCGCTGGCAAGTTCAGTTTTACCAACCAGAGGTATATCAAAATAATCAAACCAAGATGTTAAGAATGGGCGGTCAAAGAACCAACTCCCCACACCAGTTGCGAGTGAAATAGCGATACCCGTTGCGATAATCTTTCGATAATTCACATCAAAGCGCTCAGCTATCCAATTTGAGCCATGTGCAATGTACTGCAAAATAAAGGCTATTGCGGTAACAAGCCCTGCGATAAATCCACCACCAGGCAGGTTGTGGCCACGCAAGAAAATATAAACCGACACAAGTAACGCAAGCGGCAATAGGCTTTGTGAGATACTTGCTAGCAATAAAGGATACTTCTCTTTAGCCCAAGGCCTACCCTCACTATCGCTACCAGGCATAAATAGTGGAAGATTAATAAGCAATTTATAAATGCCAAGTGCCGCGATACCTAGTACTGTAATTTCGCCCAGCGTATCAAAACCACGGAAGTCCACTAAGATGACGTTAACAACATTCGTACCGCCACCGCCTACTTTCGCGTTTGCGATAAAGAACTCTGAAATACTATCCAGAGGCCTTGTGATCAACGCATAACTAATGCTCCCGATGATCACACCAATGGCTGAAGCTATCCCTAAATCACGTAACACCCGAATAGAGCTAGACTCTTTTGGCGTCCTTTGTGGTAAGAAGAATAACGCCAGCATTAGTAGAATTATAGTTACGACCTCTACTGTTAACTGAGTTAAGGCTAGATCAGGAGCTGAGAAACGCGTAAAGGCAACCGATACCATTAAACCAACGACAGAAATCATTAATAGTGCGACCATACGAGTACGGTGCCAAATCACGGTTCCTATCGCACCAATCATTAATAACCCTGCACCAATCGCATTGTGAACATCAATGGGCGTTGGCTCCATATTTCCAACCAGCTGCGACATTTCAAATAATGGCCAACCAGCACTTACTAGCACTACAATGAACATCAGCATTAAGTAACGCTGAAGTGAGCCATTTTCAATTGCGTTGATGCGTGCACGGCTCCATGAAACAATATTGTACATGGTACGCTCAAAGACTTTTTTGGCATTCATCGGTGGCAGTGAAGCTTGGAATTGAAATAGATATTTACGTTGTGTGTAAATGAATAAGCCACCGCAAACAGCTAAACCACTCATTAATAAAGGCAGATTAAAACCATGCCAGATTGCAATCTCAAACACAGGCGCGGCTTCGCCAAGTACAGCACTTGATGCCGTTTTCAACATTCCGTCCACAACAAAATTTGGGAACATACCAACAATCAAGCACAATGCCACAAGTATTTCGATAGGAAAACGCATATACCTTGGCGCTTCATGTGGCTCTTTTGGTAAGTCAATAGGTTCACCGTTAAAGAAAACATCGTGAATAAACCGTGCTGAATATGCTACCGAAAACGCACCCGCAACTGTCGCCAAGATAGGTATCAACCAAGACATTGAACCAAGCAATTGCTGATGTAACGTTTCAGCAAAGAACATCTCTTTGGATAGGAAGCCATTCAATAAAGGAACTCCCGCCATAGCCGATGCCGCAACCATCGCCAACGTCGCAGTATATGGCATAAATCGCCACATACCATTGAGCTTACGCATATCACGAGTACCAGTCTCGTGATCGATGATTCCGGTAGCCATAAATAGCGATGCTTTAAATGTCGCGTGATTAATGATGTGGAATACCGCTGCAACTGTTGCAAGCTCAGTGTCTAAGCCGAGCAACAAAGTGATTAAGCCCAGGTGGCTAATCGTTGAAAACGCCAGAAGGCCTTTTAGATCATGTTTAAATAACGCAATATAGGCACCAACGAGCAGCGTTGCTAAGCCAGTTAAGCCTACGAGAATAAACCACAGCTCTGTACCCGCTAGCGCAGGATAAAAACGTGCTAGTAAGAATATACCAGCTTTTACCATAGTTGCAGAATGTAAATAGGCACTGACAGGTGTTGGCGCAGCCATCGCGTGTGGCAACCAAAAGTGAAATGGGAACTGCGCTGATTTTGTGAACGCACCGAGTAACACAAGGATCAAAGCAACTTCATACAAAGCATGTGATTGAATAAGCTCTCTGCTGGACAAGATAACATCAAGGTTATAGCTTCCAACAATATCACCGATGAGCATAAGGCCCGCAAGCAGTGCTAATCCGCCGCCGCCAGTAATCGCCAGTGCCATCTTCGCACCCTTACGCGCTTCAGATTTATGCCACCAATAGCTAATAAGTAAAAATGAGCTAATACTGGTAAGCTCCCAAAAGAGCCACAACTGCAACACATTATTGGACATTACAATACCAAGCATAGCTGTCATAAAGAGCATCAGATAAGCATACAGCTTGGGCATTGAGTCGTTGGCGCTTAGGTAATATCTGGCATAAAAGATAACCAGCATACCAATACCTAAGATCATAAAGACAAACAACAGTGCCAAGCCATCGAGTCTGAAGGCAATGTTGATATCGAGAAGCGGAACCCATTCGAATGTCGATCGAATAGTTTCTCCTGCAAAAACAGCAGGCGCATGGTCAATAGCGAGTAAAAGTGCCAATGCTGGCGCTACTAAGGTTATAGCAGTTGACTGATTACGAGAGAGCTTTCCCGTGAATGCAGAGATAAAACTGCCAATTAAGGATAGCAATGGTATCCAAAATAAAGTCATAGATGAAACCTTTTATTTGCGTCGTTATGGCTCGTTTCGGTTAACATGCTGATGCGCCCTCCAAGTTGGAGCAATCGGTACACGTTCACCACACGTACATGAACCCTGTTATACTTGATTAGTGTTTGAGTTGTCTAGGGTTTCACTTTCTAGCTGATGCTATTTTAGACAACCTTAACAAACTATTCAGAATAAATTCAAAATTATTCGGCAGAATTAACCGCTAAGTTATCTATGGAACGCTGTGAATTCAGCACTAAGAGCCATTTCTTGCGGTAGGTTTCATTTAATTTGATTGATTGATATTCAAGTAAAGAATGTACTTTAGATGGCTTGTATGACGGCAATTTACCATGCTCGCACGTGCGACTGGGCACCCAATTGTTTGGTGCTTGTTCACCAACGTAAAGATTTGGTGCCTTATGGCCTGAATTGGCGCATAACCATTTTGCCTTTTCAGTGGCGACAGGGTATTCATCCTCAAAACCGCTAAAGTGCATCAGCTCATGAATAAACGTGTTATAGGTACTATCAGGCGTTAAAGTCATCGTGTGATGACGTACATTAGCTAAACCATCACGAGCCATTAATACCAGATGGTCATAATGTGCAAAAGTATCGCTATTTTGCAATTTACATGTCGCAAAGCCGCGGTATTTCTCGCAGTTTAACTTTTCAGCAACATAAATCGGTCTTGATAGGCAATATACTCCCCTCTTTGGCTCTGGCCTTAGCTCGAAAGCACGCTTTAGCACCTGCAGATGATGCAGCCCCTTAAGATCACTGGCAATAAGTGCTAACGTAAACTGGCAAGATTGTGATCCCCATTGCATTTGAGAACTTAGTTGAAATGGCGCTAAAAGTGCACTTTGTGAAAATGAGCTAACTGGCTTACCGCGCCAAACTTGCAGCAAAGTAGTAAATTCCTCGCTCAATGTGTAACGAGTCGACAGCGCTTGTAATGTGTCAAAAGCCCCCTGCTTCACGATGTCGTGCAGCAGTGCCTGTCGTTGTGTTTGACTAAAACGCCCCCAAGCATCTAACAGAAAAAGCTCCGCTTTAATCATTTGACTAGCATCAAGTATTCTTTTAAGACGCTCAAATTCCCAATTAGGCTGCTGCAATCTCGCGATTGTGTTGAGTAATTTATCCGTTGCATGTTCTGGTGCGAGCTTGAACTTTGGGGCAATCTGAAAGTAGCTGGTGGGATTCGCCACTATGAGGCCAGATTGCTGCTCAGGCGACAGGTGTGCAAAGTTAGGGCTGCTAGAAACAAGCAGCCCTAATAAAATTGTTGATAGAAGAAAGTTAACTAGCGTCTTGTTCTTCATCTAAGCGAGCAAGCAAGTCAAGCTCTAAACGAGCATATTTATGCTCAACAAACTCAAAAACATTAGTCGCAAGCGCAAGTTTGAAATAATTAATGGCTGAAGCGGTATCTCCTGTCGCCTGAGCTTGCTTTGCCAAATAAAAATAGGCCTCACATAAACGTTGTGCGTATTCTTCTTGTGTACTTACACCTTCAGCAATTTGCGCCAAAAACTGTGGCTCAGACAAGGTGCCTAGATAAAGCTCCACGAGTTGAGAAGACCATTCATTTGGATCCAGTGACTCGCTATTCGCCGACAATGTTTGTTTTGCAAGCTCGGGATCCACTTGAGACTGAGCTAAGTACAACCACATTATCCGATATGCGTCTTTGGGCGCCCGTGCTAAAAATGCCTTAAAGTCTTGTACTGCTAATGCTGGTCTTTCGCCATAATATAGTGCAATACCTCGATTCAGGTAGGCGTACTCATGCTGTTCATCAAGCTCCAACACGGCATCAAACATTTCGTAGGCACGACCATAGTTTTGCTCTAACGTCTGGTGGATGCCCAAAAAGTTATACACCTCAGCCAAGTCAGGTTTAAGTTGCACCGCACGGTTAAAATCGATACGCGCAAGTGTCTGTAACCCTATGCTATCGTATAGCATACCCCTGTTATAAAGTAGCTGAGCACGCTGTTCTACCGCCATATCAGGCTGTAACAGTAGCTCGTTGAATCGAGCAATGGCAATTTCATTTCGAAAATTTGCCTGAAGTGGTACTGCAAGCGGAACATTTACAATGTTTTTAGTGGCCTCTGTCGGTGTGCTTTTACATCCAACCAGCCCTAATAGCATCAATGGCACAACTATATTCGCTAACTTCATTTCCTTCCTCATTCAATGGCATTCGCCCGTTTAGAGTTGCTATATCGGTTTGCTTAATTAAATTTTATATTTTAAAGCGATAAAATATTGCCAATAAAACCGCTTCCCAACTCAGCCAACGCCAAACTATCTTTGACCACATAAAAAAGCAATAGCGTTGCAACCTAATTACTCACTAAAAGCTCCTTTTACTCTGCTGACGTAAGCTCTCTCAAAATGAGCGAGTATTAAGCAAAATAGCATTACTAAATCACCAATATTACCTATTATACGATTTAGCTGTAACCTCTATAGACTAGGTAAAGTCTGTTTTGTTTCATTATTTTATATTAATTTGCTTAATTAAGTGAGCTATTTTGAGGTGCAAGAGCCATGTCGATAACATCGTTACCACCACTTATACCGGCAAGGTGCACTCATTATTATACCTATGATCTTAATTAAGAGGTCTATCTTGAGGCGAGAAAATCTCGTCAATCAGTAGGCAAAGATTTTGCTATTTAGTTGTTCTAAATAAGAATTTTTTAACGCTGTTAACATCATCTGCGCATAAAAAAGGGGCCATTCAGCCCCTTTCCACTTCTAATCTACGTAAAAAGTAATGTTTAAATTACTCTGCGCCTTCTTCTTTTGGCTGCTCAGCGTTAGACTCTAGTGCTTCTTTGATACTTAAACGTACACGACCTTGACGGTCTACCTCTAATACCTTAACTTTTACTTCTTGGCCTACAGTTAAGTGATCAGACACGTTATTTACACGCTCTGTGCTGATCTGTGAGATGTGTACTAAGCCATCTTTGCCAGGAAGTACATTAACGAAGGCGCCAAAGTCAACGATACGGATAACTTTACCAGTGTAAAGCGTACCTACTTCAAGTTCAGCTGTAAGGGCTTCGATACGTGAGATAGCTGCTTTTGCGCTATTACCATTCGTTGCAGCGATCTTGATTGTACCGTCGTCTTCAATTTCAATCGTTGTGTCTGTTTCTTCAGTAAGCTGACGAATTGTCGCACCACCTTTACCGATAACTTCAGCAATCTTCTTCGCTGGGATCTTCATCGTGTAGATACGTGGAGCAAATTCAGATAACTCTTCTGAAGGCGCAGCAATCGCTTGATCCATCACACCCAGGATGTGTAGTCGAGCCGCTTTCGCTTGGCGAAGTGCGATTTGCATGATTTCTTTGGTGATACCTTCAATCTTGATATCCATTTGTAGTGCAGTTACACCATTTGCTGTACCCGCTACTTTAAAGTCCATATCACCTAAGTGATCTTCGTCACCAAGGATGTCAGAAAGTACAACGAAATCTTCGCCTTCTTTTACTAGGCCCATCGCGATACCAGCAACTGACGCTTTAACTGGAACACCCGCATTCATCAGCGCAAGTGAAGTACCACATACTGATGCCATTGAAGATGAACCGTTTGATTCAGTGATCTCAGATACTACACGTACTGAATATGGGAATTCAGCTAGAGTTGGCATCACTGCCGCAATACCACGCTTAGCTAGATTACCGTGGCCGATTTCGCGACGCTTAGGAGAGCCTACAAAACCCGTTTCACCTACACAGAATGGAGGGAAATTATAGTGCAGCATGAAGTGATGCTTGTGAGTACCTGTTAGGTCATCTAGCATCTGCGCGTCACGCTCAGTACCAAGAGTTGCTGTTACAAGTGCTTGAGTTTCACCACGAGTAAAGATTGCAGAACCGTGAGTACGTGGCAGTACACCTGTCATTACGTCTAGTGCACGAACCATGTCTGGTTCACGACCGTCGATACGTTTTTCGCCAGCGATGATGCGGCTACGTACAATTTTCTTCTCAAGTGAGCTGAATTCTTTACCTACCACTTGCTCATCTAGTGACTCGCCTTCAGCAACTTCAGCGCCTAGTTTTTCAATAACTTCTGCTTTTGCTTCAGAAAGTGCTTCTTTACGTGCAACTTTGTCAGTAATACGGTAAGCATCACCTACTTTTTGTTCAGCGATAGCCGCAACTTTTTCGGTAAGTGTTAGGTCTTTTTCTGGTGCAGCCCAATCCCATGCAGCTTTACCAGCTTCAGCACGGAACTCTTCGATTGCTTTAATGATAGCTTGTGATTGCTCGTGGCCATAAACCACAGCGCCAAGCATTTCTTCTTCAGTCAGTACTTCAGCTTCTGATTCAACCATTAATACTGCGTTTTCAGTACCAGCAACAACCAAGTCAAGCTTACTTGTCTCTAGCTCTTTAAGAGTTGGGTTTAGTACATATTGACCGTCGATGAAACCAACGCGCGCTGCACCTAGAGGACCATTAAATGGAATACCCGAGATAGCAAGTGCCGCCGACGTACCAATTAACGCAACGATATCTGGTTGAATTTCAGGGTTTACAGAAACCACTGTCGCGATAACCTGAACTTCGTTCACGAAGCCATCTGGGAATAGAGGACGAATTGGACGGTCGATAAGACGAGCAGTTAATGTCTCACCGTCTGAAGGACGACCTTCACGCTTTAAGAAACCACCAGGGATACGACCCGCAGCATACATTTTTTCTTGGTAGTTAACAGTCAGCGGGAAAAAGTCTTGACCCGGTGCTGCTTCTCTTTTACCAACTACAGTAACAAGTACTGAAGTATCGCCAATGCTTGCAAGTACTGCGCCGTCAGCTTGACGCGCGATAGCACCTGTCTCTAGAGTCACCGTGTGTTGACCTAGTTGAAATTCTTTAATAATTGCTTGCACAATATTTTCCTTACTAAATTGTTTTTCAACGTCAACAGGGACCAATCACAGTCTTAAATAAACTCATCATAATTTATTTAAGCACTACAATTGGCAGACCAATTGACGCTTGTTTAAAAGTATTTTTAAACGGCTGTAAGTATACTGATAGAACAGCCACAAAAAAAGGGGCTAATTAGCCCCTTTTTTGCTGTTGGACAAATTTCCAACAAGAAATCAAAAATATTAGCGACGTAGGCCAAGCTCTTTGATTAGTGCAGCATAACGCTCAACGTTCTTACCTTTTAGGTAATCAAGAAGGTTACGACGCTGGCTAACTTTACGTAGAAGACCACGACGTGAGTGGAAATCTTGCTTGTGGTTAGCGAAGTGACCTTGTAGCTTGTTGATGTCAGCAGTTAGAAGTGCAACTTGTACTTCTGGTGAACCTGTATCACCTTCTGCACGTGCGAACTTTGCTACGATTTCTGCTTTTTCTTGATTGCTTAGTGACATAATAACTCCAAAATAAGTTTAGTAATGCTTTAGCCGATCACTAATTCAGCCAAAGCGGAAGCTGGCGGATTATATCAGTATAAACTTCCATTGCATAGGGGAAATGTTACTATGATTCTGTTTGAGCCGAAGACAGCGCCCGTTTTGCTTTCAATAACCCTTGTGGATTGCGCTCACCAATGCCAACAAATTTACCATCGGCAACTACTTTTACAATGCCATCAGGTAAGTTAGCGACTGTAACCGTTTGTCCGTGACCAAAAGCAATACCTTGTTCAGCGGTAATATCAACAACCGGCAGATCAACCAAAGCCGTATCCATTGGCAGTAATAATTCATCCAAATAGGTTGAAGGTGCTACCTCTTGTGCTCTAGCTTTCTCAAGTAAGGCTTCCAACTCAACTAAAGTAATCATTTTATCACTAGGATAATGACCAACCTCGCTGCGATGCAGCATAATCACATGGGCACCACACCCAAGCTTTTCTCCTAAATCATCGACAATAGTACGAATATAAGTGCCTTTAGAGACATGTACTGTCATTTGGATTTGTTGAGTTTGCTCGTCGTATTCATCTAACGTAAAGCGATAGACATTAATCTTGCGGCATTTTCGCGGAACTTCAATACCTTCTCGGGCGTATTTGTATAGCGGTTGGCCCTGATATTTGAGCGCCGAATACATTGAAGGGTACTGATCAGATTCCCCCAAGAAACTGGCAATCTCTCGTTCTAGCTGTTCAAGCGTTATGTCCACTGGCCGCGTTTCAACAATCTCACCATCAGAATCTGATGTCGTTGTGCGTTCCCCCAATTGTGCTCTCACTACATACGTTTTATCGGTATCTAGTAAAAACTGAGTGAACTTAGTTGCTTCACCAAAGCAAATTGGCAACATACCGGTTGCCAAAGGATCCAAAGCGCCGGTGTGACCCGCTTTTTGTGCAAAGAAAATGCCCTTCGCTTGCTGTAACGCTTTATTGGAGGAAATGCCTTGCGGTTTATTTAATAACAGGATGCCGTCAATCGCACGGCCTTTGGTGCGACGCGCCATTATTCTTCCTCTTGGTCTTTATCTCCAGACTCCGGACCACGCTTTGCGTTGTCTTCTCTGATCACAGAGTCAACCAAGTTAGAAATACGCATACCTTCCATTAACGAGTTATCGATAACGAATTTCAGTTCCGGCATAATACGAGCACGAATACGCTTGCCTAACAGTGAACGAATATAACCAGTTGCTTCATTCAAAATCGCAACGCTTTGTTTCGTTTTGTCTTCATCATTGGTATTTAATACAGTAATAAATACTTTTGCATAGGACAGGTCACGGGATACTTCAACAGCTGATACTGTTACCATGCCCAGTCTTGGATCTTTAATTTCGCGTTGTAATATCACCGCAATTTCTTTTTGAATCTGCTGTGCGACGCGATCTGTACGAGAAAATTCTCTCATTTTCACCACTTAAAATTTCAAAATCTATGAGATCACAAATGGGGGCTAGTGCCCCCATCTCAAGTATTTTAATAACTTACAATTAAAGCGTACGCTCTACCTGTACAGTTTCAAATACTTCGATTTGGTCACCGACTTTAACGTCGTTGTAGTTCTTAACACCGATACCACATTCCATACCGCTACGAACCTCAGAAACGTCATCTTTAAAGCGACGTAGTGACTCAAGTTCACCTTCATAAATAACTACGTTATCACGAAGTACACGGATTGGTGCGCTACGTTTAACTACACCTTCAGTTACCATACAACCTGCAACAGCACCGATCTTAGGTGACTTGAACACATCACGAACTTCAGCAAGACCAATGATCTCCTGCTTAAATTCAGGTGCAAGCATACCTGTCATTGCTTGTTTCACTTCTTCGATTAGGCTGTAGATAACGCTGTAGTAACGTAGATCTAGGCTCTCAGCTTCAATGACCTTACGAGCAGACGCATCTGCACGCACGTTAAAGCCGACGATAATAGCATTTGAAGCCGCTGCAAGGGTTGCGTCAGTTTCAGTAATACCACCAACACCAGAACCTACAATCTTCACTTTCACTTCATCTGTAGACAGTTTAGTCAATGAATCAGCGATTGCTTCAATTGAACCCTGAACGTCTGCCTTAAGAACGATATTAACTTCAGATACATCGCCTTCAGTCATGTTAGAGAACATGTTCTCTAGCTTCGCTTTTTGCTGACGAGCAAGCTTCACTTCACGGAATTTACCTTGACGGTATAGCGCTACTTCACGTGCTTTACGCTCATCACGAACTACCGTTGCTTCATCACCAGCCGCAGGAACACCTGATAAGCCTAGAATCTCTACAGGGATTGAAGGACCAGCAGTCTTGATTTCTTTACCATTTTCGTCGCGCATTGCACGAACGCGGCCATACTCTAGACCACACAGTACAATATCACCTTGATTTAAGGTACCAGATTGAACCAGTACTGAAGCAACTGGACCACGACCTTTATCAAGACGAGATTCAATTACCACACCCGATGCCATACCTTCTTTAGATGCTTGTAGCTCTAGTAGCTCAGACTGCATCAAGATAGCTTCAAGTAAGTCATCAATACCAAGACCTGTTTTCGCTGAGATATGAACAAACTGAGTTTCGCCACCCCAGTCTTCTGGGATAACATCTAGCTGAGCTAGCTCATTCTTAACGCGGTCAGGGTCAATACCTTCTTTATCCATCTTGTTTACAGCAACGATTAGAGGTACTTCCGCAGCTTTTGCGTGTTGTACCGCTTCTTTCGTCTGAGGCATTACACCATCGTCCGCTGCAACAACAAGTACAACGATATCTGTCGCTTTCGCACCACGAGCACGCATTGACGTAAACGCCGCATGTCCAGGAGTATCAAGGAAAGTAACCATGCCACTGTCTGTCTCAACGTGGTATGCACCGATGTGCTGCGTGATACCGCCAGCCTCACCGTCTGCAACTTTCGCTTTACGGATATAGTCAAGTGTTGACGTTTTACCGTGGTCAACGTGACCCATCACCGTTACTACTGGCGCACGAGGTTCAAGAGAACCTTCTTCGTTACGGTCACTTAGTACTTTTTCCTCTAGCTCATTCTCTTTTACTAGAACAACTTTGTGACCCATTTCTTCAGCAACTAGCTGCGCCGTTTCTTGATCGATCACTTGGTTAATCGTAACCATGTCACCCATCTTCATCATTGTTTTAACAACTTCGGCGCCTTTAACTGCCATGCGAGATGCAAGCTCTGCTACCGTGATTGTTTCACTGATACGAACTTCCTGCTTCACTTCTGCAGCTGGCTTTTGGAAGCCGTGTTGCAATGATGTAGGCGCTTTCAAGCGGCCTTTTTTGCCTTTGAGCTTTTTAGCATTTGCTTCAGCGGCTTCATCTTTTGCTGACTTTTTCTTCTTCTTACGACGTGCGCTCTTTTCTTCGCGTGCATCAGACTCATCTTCCGCTTCACGTGCGTAAGTTGAAGTTGTCAGGTGGTGATCTGCGCTTTCTTCGCGGCGAAGACGTTCCTCTTCTTCCGCTTTCCAACGAGCTTCATTTTCCTCAGCTAAACGACGAGCTTCTTCTGCTTGACGTTTTGCTTCCTCTTCTGCCTTTTTCAGGGCTGCTGCTTCTGCTTCTTGACGTAGACGTTCAGCTTCTTGACGTTCTTTAATTTGTTGCGCGCTATCCACTTCTTTACTCTGCTTATCTTTGGCTTGACGTTCAGCATCCGCTTTTCGCTTCGCCTCTTCTTTAGCTTTGCGCTCGGCTTCCTCGTTGGCCTTGCGTTCCGCTTCTTCGCGCGCGTTGCGCTCCGCTTCTTCTTTGGCCTGTTGCTCTGCTTGTTGCTGAGCCATTAACTCTGCTTCTTTGCGCGCAGCTTCCTCTGCAGCTAAGCGTTCTTGCTCTTTTTGCTGCTCGATTGCGCTCTTTTTAACGTAAGTGCGCTTCTTACGGACTTCTACAGATACAGACTTTGCTTTACCAGACGAGTTAACACTCAATGTGCTTTTACTCTTACGCTGTAGAGTCATACGCTCAGGACCGGTTGAACCAGTGCCACCGTGTTGCTTGCTCAAGTGATCAAGCAACGTCGCCTTTTCGGATTCAGTAACTTGGTCGCCCTCGGCTTTGGTGATCCCTGCATCTTTTAACTGTTGTAGTAATTTATCAACAGTTGTACCAATACTCTCGGCTAGTTTGTTAATGCTCACTTCTGCCATACGTGATGTTACCTCCGTTAATAAATTACTCTTCGCTGAACCAGCAAATGTTACGTGCAGCCATGATCAACTCACCAGCTTGCTCTTCAGATAACTCAGAAATTTCAACTAAGTCATCAATACCCTGCTCAGCAAGGTCTTCAAGTGTAACTATGCCTTTGCTAGCAAAAACAAAAGCGGTGTGGCGCTCAAGTCCTTCCAATGCAAGTAGGTCTTCTGCAGGTTCTGCATTTTCTAAGCTTTCTTCATCGCGAAGCGCTTTTGTGGTCAGCGCATCTTTCGCACGACTACGTAGCTCTTCTACGGTATCTTCATCCAGACCATCAATTTCTAAAAACTCAGCGACTGGTACATAAGCCACTTCTTCTAGTGAAGAGAAGCCTTCATTGATCAGTAGCGCCGCAAAATCATCATCGATGTCTAGATTTTCAGTGAATAGATTAACCAGTTTATCTGACTCTTCTGCGCTCTTGCGCTCCATCTCTTCCACTGTCATTACGTTTAGTTCCCAGCCTGTAAGCTGGCTTGCTAAACGAACGTTTTGACCATTACGACCAATTGCTTGTGCTAAGTTGTCTGCTTCTACAGCAATTTCCATGGTGCGTGTATCTTCATCCATTACGATTGAAGCAACTTCAGCTGGTGCCATTGCATTGATAACAAACTGTGCAGGATTATCATCGTACAGCACGATATCAACACGCTCACCACCAAGCTCTGAAGAAACGGCTTGTACACGAGCACCACGCATACCGACACACGCTCCAACTGGGTCAATGCGTTTGTCGTTTGATTTTACAGCGATTTTAGCGCGAGAGCCAGGGTCTCGAGCTGCACCTCTGAGTTCAATCATTTCCTCGCCAATTTCTGGAACCTCAATGCGGAATAATTCCATCAACATTTCTGGCTTAGAGCGTGTCACAAATAACTGCGCACCACGCGCTTCAGGCTTCACTTCATATAATAGACCGCGTACACGGTCGCCTGGGCGGAAACTTTCGCGTGGTAACATATCCTCGCGATAAATTACCGCTTCTGCGTTGTTACCTAGGTCGATAACAATTGCATCACGTGTTGCTTTTTTCACAACACCCGTTACAAGCTCACCTTTTTGATCTTTATAAGCATCAACAACAAGTGCACGTTCAGCTTCACGTACCTTTTGTACGATAACCTGCTTTGCCATCTGAGTTGTAATACGGTCAAACTTGATTGACTCTATTTGCTCTTCAACAAAGTCACCTAGCTGAATTTCAGGCTCGTCAACCTGCGCCGCTTCAAACGTAATTTCCGCATATGGGTTCTCTAGAGACCCATCTTCTTGAGGTTCAACGACTCGCCAACGACGGAAAGTATCGTATTCACCTGTTTTTCGGTCGATTGAAACACGCACTTCGATTTCACCGTCGTGCTTCTTTTTTGTTGCTGTCGCTAGTGCGAACTCTAATGCTTCAAAAATCTTTTCTCTTGGGACTGCTTTTTCATTGGAAACAGCTTCTGCCACCAACAATATTTCTTTTGCCATAGGTAATGCCTCGCTTGCCCTTTTCCTTCGCACTCAAAGTTAGAATTTTGCGATGATATTGGCACGTTCAATATTGCTTAACATCAAGATAAAATCTTGGTTATCAACTTTCAACGTGATCATATCGCCATTAACTGCTACTAAGTCGCCTTTAAAATTACGGCGACCTTCTTGCGGAAGCTTTGTACGCAAGCGTACTTCTTCTCCCACTGCTGCCTCATAGTGAGCTTGTTTGAATAATGGTCTGTCAACACCAGGAGAAGATACTTCCAAACTGTATTCGTTCGTAATCGGGTCTTCGACATCTAAAATTGCACTAACTTGACGGCTAACCTCAGCACAATCGTCAACGTTAATGCCGTTTTCATGATCGATATACACACGAAGTGTAGAATGACGACCAGCTTGCACAAACTCAAGACCGAGTAATTCAAAGCCACATGCAGCAACTGCTGGCTCCAACATTTCAGTCAAATCTTGCTCGAGTTTTGACACAGAACTCCTCCATACAAACAAAAAAAGGGCTTAAAGCCCCAAATCATAGCTGCTTGATCATGGGCTCAGCATACACCTTGCGCCAGATACAACAACGCCCCGAACCAAGCGGGGCGTCACACGAATAACAAACTGTGTGGCCAAAGGCCGTGCTTGGTTTGCGAGCTATCTCAGCCACATTAACCACCTACTTACAAAAATGCAGATGTTTAAACGCAAAACGCGCATTACAAAGAATGCGCGAAATCAAAGAACTCAATCTTTAACTTGGTTGCGGGAGCCGGATTTGAACCGACGACCTTCGGGTTATGAGCCCGACGAGCTACCAGGCTGCTCCATCCCGCGCCAACACATAAAATTGTTTTACTTCTATTTTAAAGAAGTGGCTTAGAAACGCCTATATTAGCTTTAGGATATATAAAAATTACCATAATGCTAGCAATCATACCG
The DNA here is from genome assembly GCF_013366255.1 of Pseudoalteromonas sp. McH1-7. Taxonomy (NCBI): domain Bacteria; kingdom Pseudomonadati; phylum Pseudomonadota; class Gammaproteobacteria; order Alteromonadales; family Pseudoalteromonadaceae; genus Pseudoalteromonas; species Pseudoalteromonas sp. McH1-7. Next base: position 23,776 of record NZ_JABWPQ010000015.1, read on the forward strand.
AAAAGTAAAAGACTCGATGCGATCGCTTAAATATGCTGCGTATTATAGAGACTGTACACTTAGATAGCAACCTTGATTTATAACTATCTGCGTCTGCCACACCTTATTATCCGCATACGTAGCACAAATAACCTTTCAGGCCCTATCAACTCATCCGTCCAGTTCAGTTTTGACATATTTTATGTAACAAAAATGACATATTTGATCCATAATTAGGGACAATGAAATCATAAAATAAAGGAAAAACCAATGAGAATGGCCATAAAATCCAGCACATTGACAGCGCTGTCTATCTTGAGCTTAGAAGTATTTGCAGCTCAGTGTGAATCAGCAGGCCCGCAAACCCCCAGAGATATAGACAGTGTTAAAGGTGATAACAAACGCGTTTTCTCTTTAGCACCGCCAAAAGAGGAGCTAAACCTCTGCAATATCCATTTCCATAAAAATGCAGAACACAAAGCGAAAGATTTTTCGATAGCGTCTAATGACCCAAAATACGGAGGCTTTCAATGTAATGCAACAACCAGCCTTAGTGCGGCAGAGTTAGCGCCGGTTGAAGGAAAAGTATGTAACAACGTCAAACCAGGGGATACGATAGAAGTACACTGGGTGCACAGTTCATGTGATGTAAAACCAGGGCCAACCCTCGGGGCTTGTCTTAATGATAGTTGTGCAAACCCTGACTTACGTGTAGAGACACAAGTCTTTTTAGTCGTTAACGATAAGAATGCGCAGGACTTTACTAAATTAGATTACCAAGGCCAAGTTAATGGCTACCATCAAGCGGGCGCATTGCCAACCAATACTGGCACTCCAGTTGAATTTTTGGGTTCCACAACAGGCCCTAGCTACAACAACCAGCAATGTTCACCATTACAAGTGAGCTGGAGCGTACGCCCTAGTTGTGCCAAAGTTGACATCAATAGCCTTGCACGTTGGTGTGAAGACAACGCTTTTGATGAAGATCATGCCCATGGGGTACGAAAATTAGTCACCGATCCTAAGCTGCTATCACCCATCAAGCAATAGAAGCTAATATACTTAGGTTGCTCAGTGGCTTGCCTAGTAATCTGAGCAACCAATAAAGCCAACCGCTTTTAGGTAACCCTGAAGGCCACGCTTGGTTGTTTATGTGAGTTAGTACACCACTGGCTCACATGATCTATGGTTCAAATTTATCGTTCTCTCATCTCACATAGAAAAAGTAAGAAAAATCTCACAAAAAAATATCAAAAAGTCTCGCATTTTCTAAAATCGACTATACTCAATTCAAGGTTTAATACCAATTGCAGTAAATAAATAACCTGATTTGAAGTTGGAAATCGCGTTGCCAACCAAACAAGGCGTTGCTACCCGTTATTTTAAATAAGAATACGTAAGGCAACGAATAACGCATTAAAACTTTAAAATCGTTAGGAAATATACTCAATTGGTATTATGTAATTTGAGCAAAGGATCCGCTCTTCATCAATTTGAAGAGGCGTCTATGAGCATTACTCCATATCAGTATCAACTGTTAACTCAGACTCTTGCGAGTATCCGGCCTAACTTTCATGGCTTTTGTACGTCTTGGTATAATCAGCTCCAACATTATGATCTGCGGATGCAGATCCCGAACAACGCCGGTCAATTGATTATTTGGGAGCATCAAATATTTGATTTTGTTCAAAGCTGCGTAATGCGACTGCCACAACAATCAAACTTACTACATTACTTAAGGCAACAAAAAAGTACATTGCTGTTTATGGGAACATCGGAGCGAGATATTTCAGCGTTATTGTTCACCTTTATTAACACGCTGAAATGTCATCTTGGTCGGCATTTTACCAGCGCAGCAAAAAATGCTTGGAACAAGGCACTGCTGTTAGTAGAAAATATGCTTCGATCTGAGCTTTTTAAACGAAGCAATGTAGTAGAGTTACAAGAGTTCAAAAAGGCTCAACAGCAAGCAAATTAGCTCGCTTAATTCAGAGTTGCGCATGATAAAGCGCTCAAAATCAAGTGTGGAACTGCGCAAACTAAGCGTGACTTCTTGACGTTAGCTTATTAGACTTCCTTAAAATATTTTTATAGGAAAATGATATGCTAAGAGCGGCTATATTTGCATCTACTTTGGTCTTGTCACTGGCAGCATGCGATGTGTTTGAAGACTCAAAAGCCAAAGTTGAGGAGAACTATTTATCTCAACACCAAGAATTACAGGAAGTGGTTGAACAAATAAGAGACAAAGGCTTAGAATCAGTGCAAGCATCAGCCGCAGCAGGCAGTATTGCGGCTTGTGTGGCTAATAATCTCGACGCTGACCCAATGGGAGCTCTTATTTCAGTCGAAGGTGCGCTACAAGACAGTGCCAATCTGAGCGATTTACTTAATTCAATTGCGCGTTTAAGTGATCAAGAAATCTCGATTGAACAGTTTCCGGAGCTATTACAGCAAGGTGCTGACACAGTCAGATATTTAAAAACCTTGCTTGAACAATACGACTTATCTGAGCTTAAGCAGCAAGCAAGTGCTTTGTTAGAGCAAGGTCAGACTAAAACGCAGGATGTAGGTGCTCACTTACGGTATTTAATTGAGTCTTGCCAGAAATAATACCAATTTGTTTGATTAAGCTTTCTATAATGAAGTGAGAAAAAAAGTTATGCTTTAGCAACAATGAGCTAGAACATTCTTTACACAAACTTCAAGTTAAAACGAGAATTTCTAACGCTGTTAGCGTCAGATTTCCCCTTCAAATTGAGATAAGTATTAAAATTAATTGGCATAACTGACCAACTTTATCCCCTTTTCCGTATAGAGTCTTATTGTTCTACTATCGATCGAGAGTAAGTGTGAAAATAGGACTCTATGTTTTTGATAATGATTGTCGTTTAAAAGATAACCCCTCACTTGTTACCCTAGCATCGCAGGTTGAGCGTCTTATTTGTGTTTATTTACCCAACAACAACATCTGGAGCAGTAGCAAAGCACAGTGTTCAAAATCCGTTCCAGCTAGTGCTTATGAAGAAGCGACGGTGGCTGCATTAAAACAGGAATTAGACGCTCGTCATCAAGCGCTCTATATTGTGCCTGAGGCAAATAAATTGCAGGGGTTGGTAGCAATTATCCGCAACTGTGCTGTCACACATATTGGCCGCTCGGTACACTCAGGAGCAGATGAACACAAATACTGGCTACGATTGCAAACACACTGCCCTAAGGTAAAATTCATTTCAGAGTACGCTCATACTCTGTTCACGCCTGATATGTTGCCATTTTCTCTCAATGAGTTGCCACCGAGTTTTACACCTTTTAGAAAACGCGTTGAAGCGTTAGTGCCTAACGAGCCGTTACCTGCCCCGCAGTTACCCCCAAAACCACCTAATACTTCAACTTTAGTCAAGTTCACAGCAACGGGAGACTACAGCGGGGACTTTTATGCAGGAGAGAAGCAAGCGCAAGATAAGCTTAAACAGTATTTCCAAACTGACGCAGCCAAGCAATACAAAGAAACGAGAAATGCGTTGTGCGGCGACGGGTTTTCGACACAATTTAGTCCCATCCTAGCAACAGGTGCAGTGAGCCCTCGCCAGGTTAAGCACGCCCTTAACCAGTTTGAACATCAATATGGTGCGAATGAGTCAACCTATTGGATCTGGTTTGAATTGTTGTGGCGTGAATACTTCCAGTGGTATGCACTCAAACACCAACACCGGCTATTTGCATTTACAGGTGTGAAAAATAAAAAACCGACAACCAGTTTTTATCCAGAGCGTTTTCAAAAATGGTGTCAAAGTAAAACACCCAGTGCATTTATCAACGCCATCATGACCGAACTCAGAGAGACTGGCTGGATCTCAAATCGTGCTCGCCAAATCACAGCAAGTTATTTTGTCAACGAGCTGCAACTGGATTGGCGCTACGGTGCGGCCTTTTTTGAACAAAATCTTATCGACTATGACGTTGCCGCAAACTGGGGGAATTGGCAATATATTGCGGGAGTTGGCGCTGATCCCCGTGGCGGTCGCCATTTTAATCTAGCAAAGCAGCAGTCAATGTTTGACCCCAACGGTGAATATATAATGCGCTGGCGCGGTACATCTCATAAGCTATTAGATACCCGAGATTATGTAGATTGGCCGTTGGAGGAGTAATAATGTCTGGACTGAACAGTAAATACCAAGGACTAAGACTTATCCTTGGCGATCAGCTAAACGCCAAACATAGCTGGTTTTCACAAGAGAATAAGAACGAATACCTTTATGTGATTGCAGAACTGCAACAGGAAACAGACTATACTAACCACCACATTCAAAAAGTGTGTGCTTTTTTTAAAGCAATGGAAAATTTTGCCAAAGCACTCACTAAAGCAGGTTATCACGTTCTCCATTTAACCCTCGACGACACTAAACAATATGATGATTTGCCGGCGCTCGTTACTCATCTATGCAAAAAGTTTCAGGTAGAAAGCTTTGAATATCAAAGACCCGATGAATATCGACTCTTAAAGCAACTCGGCGGGCTTTCTCTCGATAATTTGCAGTTACGCACCGTAGACACTGAACACTTTTTAGTACCGTTTGAAGAGTTGGATACCTATCTAAAGCCAGCCAAACACACGACCATGGAGTTCTTCTATCGGAAACTAAGACGGCGCTTTAACGTATTGATGGATGAAGGTGAACCTGTCGGTGGCCAATGGAATTTTGATAGCCAAAACCGTAACAAATTAAAGAAAGCAGACCTTGATTCAATCCCGGAGCCACTATGCTTTGCAAACAATGTCAGTGAAATTATCGACCGCTTAGAACGACATCAAATCAACACCATAGGCAAAGCACAGCCTCTATTAATTTGGCCAACAACTCGCACACAAGCCCAGGAACTATTAAGTTTTTTTTGCGACCATTTGCTGCCTTTATTTGGTCAGTTCCAAGATGCCATGACATGTCATAGTGAGCACAAATGGACGCTTTATCACTCTCGGCTCTCATTTGCCATTAATGCTAAAATGCTTAGTCCCAAACAAGTTATTGACGCAGCAATTGCTGCCTACCAAGAAAACTCTAACATTGATATTGCACAAGTTGAGGGGTTTGTAAGGCAGATCCTGGGCTGGAGAGAATACATTCGTGCAGTATATTGGCTTAACATGCCAGACTACAGCCATAAGAACTACTTACTTGCACAGCGCAAGCTCCCTGAGTATTTTTGGCATGGTAAAACCAAAATGCGCTGCTTGAGTGAAGCTATTAACCAAAGTCTTGAATATGCGTATGCCCATCATATTCAAAGATTAATGGTAACAGGTAACTTTTGTCTATTAACTGGAATAGACCCAAATCAAGTAGACGATTGGTACCTGGGGATTTATATCGATGCCATCGAATGGGTAGAAATGCCAAATACCCGCGGTATGACCCAATTTGCCGACCATGGTATTGTTGCAACTAAGCCCTACGCCGCAAGTGGTAACTACATACACAAAATGAGCGATTATTGCCGTGACTGTCATTATGACGTCAAACAGAAGTCAACCGATAATGCCTGCCCACTCAATAGCCTTTACTGGCATTTTATGGTTAGACACGAAGATAAGTTTGGCAAAAACCATCGCGTAGGTATGATATACCGCAATTGGTATAAACAAGATGAACAAACGCAACAAGCGACTCTTCGCAGAGCTGACTGGTGCTTGAACAACATAGAGTCATTATAATGGTTTATTGCTGACAATCAGCTATGGAGTGACACACGTAAAGCTTCAGCGTGTCGGTTGACGACTACCCACAGAAACAACGAAAGAGCATCGATAAATAAAGCGTTTGGTCTCGTATAACAAGATTAGAACAGACGCCAACGACGCTTTTTCGTTTTCACTTTATGCACCCAATTTACCTCAATAGTGGTCACGGCTAGCACATCTCGACTTTTCTTTGAGATCAGCTCATAACTCAAGCTCTCATCGGAGCTAAAATCAAGTTCATACTTGAAGGTGTCAGCTTTAGCCCAACATTGCAGTATTTTTTTAGATAAGCTTTCTCTAATGCAGTAGTCACCTTCACTAGGCGCATTAACTGTCACTTTAACATCAGCATAGCACGTCCTCCCCTGGTTTAGGGCAACACATTTGCTCGGTACAGCATGCAGTATTCCCACAGTTTCTATCTCTTGCGCTTGCAATTGATAACTCAAGAGCATACTCAGAGACAGCACAATCCATGTGATCAATTTAGAAAACATATTTCACCCCAGTAAAGAAAACTCTGGCATGACGAGAACGAACTAATGGACTATTTAGCGTATCTTGCGAACCAATCAACCATGAAGCACCGGAGCTAAACACCCAGTCTTCTGCAATAGGGTAATTGAGCTGCATCTGAATAAACGCCGATGTCGATGAGCCCGGAGTGTATGGCGTAAGGTATTGGTTGATCTCAGTCTCAGAGACCCCATAGAAGTAATTGTGAAAATTGCTGGAGTAATAGTTAGCGCCAAAGTTGAGCCAAAGATCCCAATTTCTTAACTCAAAATTGCGTGTTGCCTCAACGTGAAATACCCAACCATCAGTATCTCCAAAAACATCGTAAACGACTTCAGCAACGGCTAAAAACTCACCAACATGACGATAATAGGAAAAACCAATTGAGTTATCTTGATCGCGTTTTTTTATTCCTCTAAGCTCTGGCACCACGTCATCGCTATCATGGTAGCCTCGCTCGGAAAACGGCAGCATATAACTACCGTAAATGGCATCGATCCCCCACTCACCGGTATTAATAATTTGATAGCCCACATCAGAGCCACCAAAAAAATCTCCAGAGTGAGTATTTAGATAAAAGTTTTTATACTCTATTTTGGCATCAACGAGAAAGGTACCATGCTTGAACGTCGAATCTGTTCCGATCAATTCAGGCATTGTCATATCAACGTAAAACGCGCCCACACTCAGCTGCCATGCGAACTCATCCTCAAGATCATCGCTTGGTTCCTCGCAAACGCCATAAAGTGGCAAGAGTAAACTAATTATTATTAGTAGTTTTTTCATAGTTTCTTTGTTTAGTGCACATGTGCCTAAATTCTACCCGAGATCATACCTGACCCATTTGTGACCAACAAGCATCTTAATATACTTTTTAACAGAATCTACATTTAACTTTATTTTAATATTTATTTCACATAGATTGTGTCAAATAGCCCACTTTGCTTATTCGAGCAAATGAAGAACTAATTAAAATAAATGAAAGGCGAACTATGAAACACTATCTACTATCTGCTGCACTGCTCTTTACAGCTGGCCACAGCGCAGCTTTCAGTCAAGAAACACACAAACGTATCGTGATTGATGCCGTTAACTACATGGCAAAAAACCCTACAACTACTCGGTACGCAAAGTTACAAGCGTATGCCCAAGCTAATGGGATGTCGGTCTCGCAACTTGCCAATGTTTTAGGCCAAGCGGCATTCGATGTAGATGATTTTGAAGACACATTTTTTTGCGGTGCTATCACGGGAGATTGTGTGCAAGCACCGCTATGGGGAGCTGCAGAAAGTATCGTAAAGTATACAAGTTATTGGCACTTTCAAAACCACACACAGGGAGCAGATACTCACGGCAATGACTTTGGTGGCTACAACTACCAAAAACTGACCGTATGGGGAGCCATAGATAACATGGCTGCGACTTGGTTAAAAGGTGATTATCTAGATGATGGACACGGTGGTGAAACGGGTTGGTTTAATGCCGATGACAGCGAATATAACAGTTACGGAGTTACTGAAAAAAACTACCGTATCGACAGTCACTCAACATATAGCATGTATGATGACTTTGAAGAAATGCCATTTCAACCTATCGATAATTTAGGTCAATATTGGTATCAAAGCTATGTAGAAAGCGGTAATCCGCAAGTATTAGGTTTTGTTTTTCATACCACCGACTTACTTCAACCACATCACACATGGACAACCTCAGATCTCAATCACTCTGGTTGGGAATCTTGGGTAAAAGATTATTATGATCAAGAGTCGCTAAATGACTTTAGCTTGGTAAAGCAAGCAATGACAAGCTTTAGTGCCGTTGATACGCATTCGACTGATATCCGTCCATTACTAACCCAAGGCGGTGCTTTTTCATACTCACAAGGTGGCATAGTACTCAACTCTAAGGATCATTATGATCGTGTGAATACAGCAAAACAGGTCATCCCTCATGCAATCGCTATGGTTGTTCACCTGTTAAATCACGCCATGGACGTGAGATAATGCGGTTTGTCTTACTTTTCTTGGTAAGCAATTTTTGCTTACCAAGCTTTGCATCACCTACTTTACCGCCAACACTACTGCCCTTGATCCATAAGTTGTACTTGGAGCAAGGTAGAGAATTCACCTTGCAGCAAACAGAAACTCAATTGCTAGAAAACCAATTCCTTCTCTGGCAGGCTAAGCGATTTTACCCAAGCATACTTGACCGTCAATCCAGTGTTGGCTTTAGCACTGAGTATCATATCGATAAATTTCTCGCAGCTGCGTTACTTGATTGGTTCACTGAGTTAAAGAAAATAAAAAAGCAATCCAATCCATTGCCGATTGATAGTTCACAAATTAAAGCACTGCTTGGAACCTATCCAGCAGATGGCCAGTATACAACCGAGCAATTACTCAAATGGAAACAGATTAAGCTGACAAACTCATCTGCGTTCTCCCTTGAGCAAGTCATGTTCAGCCAATCTATGCAGAATCGGTTTAAATTACATCAAGGAGATATTAAGTTGCTTCGTGCCATTGTGGAGCAACGTATCTATCAACAAGCTCTATTCAGCCAGGCCCGTGCTTATCTAAAACAACACAATCTCAACTTATCACAATTACGGCAAGTTGTGGCAGGTGAGCTGTTAAGACCAAGCATGTTAGCTTACCTTGGCGTCAAAGAAGAAATGCATGGGGCAACGAGTGAATATGTTGAGGCATTACGCGCTGAAATCCCGATGCAAGCAGTCGCTAGTTATTACGCTAAGCATAAAGATCGTTTTAGGTATATACAACAGGTCGATGCTATCGCTGCCAAGTTCAAAAGCAAACGAGATGCAGAGCAATTTAGTGCTTATACCAAGGCAAATTCGTGGCAAAAAGCAATCGACAAGTTTAGCCCTTCTTTGGTGTGGAAGTCGGCGCCCAAACCGCTAACACGACAAAGTGAACCTAAATGGGAAACGCAATTAGCATTTAGCAATAAACATGGCCACATAACTCCCGGCATACGCACCCCTACCGGACAGTGGCTAGTATTATTCAGCACCTCTCCCGTCTATGGATATTATGATATAAATAGTGAGACAGTACGCTATCAAGCCCTGCTCGCGCTTACACAAAGCTTTGCTAAAAGTAAGTTTGAACAAGATTATCAACAATGGAAGCGAACAAATAACGGGACGATATTATGAAATATTGGCAGGTAGCTGTTGCTATTTTTCTTGGTTTAATCATCGCGCTATTTACGCTGAAGTATGCCAACAACAGTTGGCAGCCCCTCCAGCCCAGCCTATCAAGAGAAATACAGGCAGATCTGCTGCCTGCTGAATTTCCCACAGAGCTACGCGCAAAGAAAGACACCTCACAGCCGACATCGAGTAAAAAAGATGATACGTTTACCATAGCCCCCATTCATCCGCCACAGTATTTACCGCCCATCAACAATGCCACCAAAAATGAGCTTCAATACCAAGGTGATTTAACTGACCCCGAAGCGTACCAAGCATACTTGGATGATAAAGAGGTACAGTTAAAACAGGCATATATTGCTGCTGTGGATAGCAAAGTAGAACAACTCGACGCATTACTCACTCGAGGTGTTCAAGCAGGATTACCTGAAGCACAACTACAAGAAGCAAGAGACAAAATCTCCGCACTTCAGCATATGCAAAATACACTACGAAAAGAGCTAAGTGATAACTGAAGCTAGACGCTAGAACCTACTGACCTTTGATAGATCACCCTTCACCGCGTTGTCAATGCACGCGTAATTTAGTGCTGCCATTCGCTACATTTGGATTGCGCAACACTGCATTTATGACCACATCCTGTTGTCCATCTTGATAATATCCGATGATTTCTTCAAGCACCTTTTTAGGTGTACTCGGGTTAGATGCCAATGCTAAATGGGTACTGAAGTCTCGTCTCAAACTTAAATAGGTTAACGTCGCGGCAGAGGTATTCGAGTTGCTTGCAACCGCGATATCAATCACATCACCATGTTCTGGTAAATAAGAGACTAGTTTTTCCAATTGTGTCGGCGTGGTGCTTATGTCTTGTGCTTGCTGCAACACAGAAGTATGCTGCTTCATGTGTAGCAACGTATAGGTAGCGATGCCAATAACACCAAGCCACAACATTAGGTGCATATATTTTATGGTGATCACCAATCCATCAACGTGCATATGGTTGCGAGCATTATGTATTTTCAAGAAAAAATAGCTAAAGATACTACTCGACAAAAAAATCAAAAAACTATAAACCAACATCATATCGATACCCGACTCTCCCGAGAAAGGTGAAAATGGGATCTGGTGATGGAACTGTGCAGACATGCCAAATAATAGCGTATAAAAAATCGTTGTTATACCAAGCGACAAGCCACCAGATTTTAGCAATAAAATAAGCTTATCTTTTAATTCCATATCGCTACTCGCTATCGTATTTACTTTGATACTAATTTGCAGACCTACTTTGAGGCAAGAAAATCTTGTCGAACACCGGTTGCGTCAGGTTTACTTCTTCAAATTAAGCAGGGAGTAGGACGTACTGAACTCACCATACTCGGTATTTAGCAAGAACACTAGGTTGGCTATTGGTAGACATGGCGCATAAAGAAAAAACCGCCTTACGGCGGCGGGTTGGAAAACTTGAAGGTTTACAAAAGTTACTTATTTCCTAGCAACTTGCCCGAAGCAATTTCTATTTTTCTTGGTTTCAACGCTTCAGGCACCACTCGCTCAAGGTCTATAACCAGCAAACCATGACTTAGGTCTGCACCTAACACGTTAACATGATCTCCCAGCTGAAACTTACGTTCAAATCCGCGCTGCGCTATTCCTTGATGAATAAACTTACGTTCTTTCGACTCGTCAGCGTCTTGCTTTTTACCTTTTACGGTCAAGGTGTTATTTTCTGATTCCAGAGTTAGCTCTTGCTCGGTAAAGCCAGCAACAGCCATGGTAATTTGATACTTATCTTTGCCTAGAGCTTCAATATTGTATGGCGGATAACTTGGTTGCTTATCTGTTCTTGCAGCGGCATCCATCATAGAAGCTAAATGGTCAAAACCGATAAATGAACGGTAAAGTGGTGATAAATCTACTGTACGCATAATTTGTATCCTCTTAAAGCTATACATAGTACTTACTCTTCAAAATGAACCAATAAGTACAAATAAAACAAATAGTTATTTACTTTTTCAGACCCTTACGGCGTCTTCATAACTGTATTTATGGTCAGCAAATTTATTTTCAAGAAAATTTTGTGTCTATGCGTGGATTACTATATCGAAAATTGAATTTTTATAGAAATACCATTTTTACGGATAAGATAATATGAGCTACAAATCTACGAAGTTCTATACTAGCATTTAAGAAGTCGCAGCAGAGAAGCTACGACTTAAAGTTTTTATTTGCACTGGTAATAATTACCCTTCACAATTTTTATACTTTGTATTTGGGTCTACGATTGGAGGGATCTCAATCTCGGAATTTTTTTTGCAGTTCTTATCACCGCCACCGATTCTTTTCGTTTCCTTAGCTTGTAATATTCCTTCATCAGATAGATTTTTCAAGTTTGACTTTTTTAACTCTGGTTTCATATTTTAAACTCCTTCTTTAGTTGAGATGCTAGTGTACGATATAAAAGTCAAAAAGAAAACAGAAAGTTACAACATGAAAAATTTATGCAATATAGAAGTATACAAAGAGCTAATGATTGAGAGATCATTCAGTGATACATGCTCATTAACTTGATGAATGGAATCATTCTTCACCCCACATTCAATCACTTGTGTTTTAGCTGTTGCAAAAAAGCGACCATCTGAGGTGCCACCCGCCGTACTCAATGCAGGGTATTGTCCTGTCATGTCTTTTATCGCTTGTTCAACCAACGTCAAAAAACATTGTGTTTGCTTAGCTCCAGTGTAAAAGGACTCACAGGGACGCTCCCATGTCAACGCCAACGATGCACCAGACTTTGCTAGTGACTCTTGTATATATCGCATAACCTCTTGGCTTTTATAGGCGTGACTGTAGCGAATATTAAATGTAATTTCACACTCTGAGGGCACTAAATTATCAACGATGTTTGGTACCGTGATCCCTGTGACCTGCAGTGTCGTTTGTGAACCTGCCTCATCTTTCCACCAAGGTAGTAATGATAGCTGACTTACGAGCTGCCCAGCTATGTGTGCAGCGTTTAAAGTTTGCTCTGGATATGCCACATGTCCCGCCTTGCCCTTAATCTGAACTCGTCCAGATATTGCACCACGACGACCATTTTTAATCGTATCACCAACGGCCATATGAGCTGTTGGTTCACCAACTAAACACGCATCTAATTCGATACCTTTTTCTACTAGACGATCGGCGATAAGTTTTGAGCCAAACTCAGCCTCCCCTTCTTCATCAGAGGTAAGTAACCAGTAAAAGGTGCCATGGAGTTTATGGCGAAAATTAAGTAATTCACGTGTGGCAGAAAGCATTGAGGCAATACCCGCTTTCATATCCGCAGCGCCACGACCATACATTACACCATCGACAATTTGCGCACTAAACGGCGGTACAATCCAACCTCGATTGTCCGCAGGCACAACATCCACATGACCAGAAAAGGCCAAAATAGGGCCGTCAGAAAAGTGATAGCTCGCGATTAAATTTTTTACTCCCTGTACTTCAAACTGCTCAGTGGTAAAACCCAGCCCTGCAAGCTGTTCTGACATAAATGCGATGGTGCCTGCATCACAAGGTGTTACCGAAGGCGCTTGGATCAAACGGGTTAAGATCTCTATGGCATAAGATGTGCGAGTATTTAGATACTGAGGTGCTAGTGACATATATAGAAGCGATTACACTGTAAAATCGTACTCGTATTAAAAGCGTTAACTTTGACCATAGTATTGCAGTTTTAATGCAGAGCCATGACATCATCAAAACTTAATCTAAATCAAACTTTCAAAAATTTCTGAACGTATCCAATTTAAAAATTGATCTAGAACAGTTTTTCATTTTTTGAAGCCTTTTATGATGACCTCATTGAAAACACACACTGTTTCACAGTTTGAAAAATGTCCTCACATAGGGTTAGGAGAAGAATATGAAAACTTTAACTGCTGCACTTTTATCTACATTGCTAGTTGCTGCTCCATTTGCACAGGCAAATTTCAGTGTTAACGTTGGTGCAATTAATGTAAACCCTGACAACACAGCTTCTGCAATCAACGAAAACAATGCGCTTGGCTTAGTTGCTGATTCAAATACACAGCTAGGTATCACACTTGATTACCATTATAACGATAACATCGTTTTTGAATTAATCGCAGCTACACCGTTCTCTCATACAGTAGATGGTGCAGGCGGCCTAGCAGGTGCAGAGATAGCTGATATAAAGCATTTACCACCAACATTAATCGCTCAGTATCACTTTTTTGATGCAACGGCTAAGTTCCGTCCATTTATCGGCGCAGGTTTAAACTACACCGTATTTTTTGACGAAGAGCCAAGTGCAGCATTAAAAGCAACTTTGGGTACAAATGATGTAGAAGTAGACCTAGACAGTTCGTTCGGTATTGCGTTACAAGTTGGCTTTAACTACGACTTGAATGAAAAGTGGGGTCTACACGGTATGATATCTAAAATGGACATTGATACTGACGCAACTGTATATGCAAATGGTGCTAAAGCACTGACTTCAGATGTAGAGATTGACCCTGTTGTTGCAATGTTTGGTGTCAAATACAAATTCTAATACCTTTGCGGTATAGACAATAAATTACTGTTACTTTCTCAATCCCCAAGGCCACTATTGTGGCCTTTATCTTTTTGTTCACCGTTACAAATTACTGCTCTTTTTCGCCTCTAGCATAGCTTTCCAGTGCATAATCTCCGGCGATAAAATTGGTGCTTCGCCTTTAAATCCTGCAATTTCTAGCATTTCTTCAATGGTAACTATTCCACCTTTGCGTTTGAATACACCACGGACATAAGCAATAGCATGTAAACCACGGGACGAGTGGAACCTTTGCTCGATATAAAAGTACTTATGATCCCAACCAACCACTTTCGTTGTGATGGTGAACTTTTGTAGCGGCTTAATATCACGAATGTAAGTGATCGCGGTAGCATTCACGATTGGAAACCAACGACGCTTCATCACCGCAGCGAATAAACCTACTCGCTCAGTCATCCAGGTCCGAGCTAAATCCATAAAGGCTAAGTATCTTGAATTCGTGAGGTGCATATTAATATCACAATCACTAGGTAGCGCGCGGTATGTAATGTCTATCGGATCAAGAATAGAGTTAGCGTGTTGTTGGTTTTTTCTTATTTTCCAAAACAGTAACAGTAAACGAAAATATAAATTCATAACAATGGTCTTACCAGTAAATAATTTTTCGATTCTAGCATAGCAATTCATATTCTAAAGAGATTATTTTGTTACCCTACGCTGCATTAATGTCCTCGATGTGAACTGTCTCCATCTTGCGATAACCATCCAAGTAAACTAGATTAACTAACCTGAGCTTTGTAAAAGTAAGGCATGCTTTCAATACGATGAGTTAGCCCATTTATTTTTCAGCCCTCAGGTAAAAAACAAAATAGGTGTGAAGCCCATGAACATATTTTCCCTCATTGTCAGCGCTGTAATCTTTACTTTTTCCAGCTTTTGCTACGCCGACTTCGACTTCAAAGGCGAAGGTACATTAACTTACCCTACCGGTGCAGATAAAGCATTTACGTTTGGTTTTGCTTGGAATAAACAAGCCGAAAAGTTTCGTATTGGTGCAAACCAATATGATATGTCGGAGCTTCCGGAGTCTTACTCAGTTGCAATCACGCTGAGTAAAGACGACGCAAAAGTGTGGATCCAAGAGTTTAATCAGGGGTTTATTTCTGAATTTACGTGGCAAATTGCTGACCATCATATTGCATTAACGAAAAAGGAATTTAGTGGTACCGTAAAAGGCAACTATATACTCACAGTAAATGGTATTGATTACTTTTTTGCCAGAGATAACGTAAGTATCACGCTCACTTTTGATGAAGATGGGATAGAAGGTATTAAAGTTGATGGCGTTAACAAAGACATGGGCACAAAATCATAAAGGCTACTCCCTGTAGCCTTTATACTCGCTGTGTGCGTGCAGCTACTAATATTACACTTTTACCGTTTTTCTATTGATCCCGTATTCACGCAGCTTATTCGCAACAGCAGTATGGCTCAGGCCTAGTCGCTTCGCCAACTGCCTTGAGCTCGGATAAGCTGGATATAGCTTGCGTAATAATGTCGCTTCAAAGCGCTTAACGGCCTGATCAAGCGTCCCTTCAAAGTCTGATTCTAAATAGCCCAAGTCATGAGTAAAGGTAGGTAAATTCAAGTGTTCTGTACGCAGCTCTTTATCATCTAATAGCGAAACCGCGCGATAAATTGCGTTTTCTAATTGCCTAACATTACCAGGCCATGGGTATTGCTCTAGAAACTCGATACACTCTCTAGCAAAAGTAGGCGCTGGATGACCATTTTGCTGCGCGTATTTTTGCACAAAGTGCTCAGCCAGCGGAGCAATATCAGCCTTGCGATCTCTAAGCGGTGCAATCTCTAGCGTTAGCACATTAATTCGGTAGTAGAGATCTTCTCTGAATGCCCCTTCTTGCACCATTGCTGGTAAATCTTTTTGGGTTGCAGCGATAATTCGCACATTCACTTTTACTTCATTTTCGTCGCCAACCTTACGGAAAGTACCGTCTTGCAAAAAACGCAAAAGCTTAGTCTGCAATTGTGTAGACATCTCACCGACTTCATCAAGAAATACGGTACCACCATCTGCTTGCTCTAGTACCCCACGCTTTGGTGCCGCATTTTCTTCATAACCGGCGTAACCAAATAGCTCTGACTCCGCTACATCATCAGGTAATGAAGCACAAGATAGTGCAATAAAAGGCTTTAATGAACGATTTGAAGCATAGTGGCATGCTCGTGCCAAGAGCTCTTTACCTGTTCCTGTTTCTCCAGTAATGAGAATTGGAGCCTCTAGTTGAGCCATTTTTCTCGCTTCACGCACCACTCTGCGCATTGCTGTACTGTGATTGTGGATAGTGGCAAAACTCTCTTGGCCATAACGACGAAATGCACTCACTTGCTGCCCAAGTCTAGACTGTGACTTAATATTGATCACCGCTCCGGCTAAAACGTCACCGTCTCCCCCTTGAGGCACAGAAATCGGCAAAATATCCGCAATAAAGTCTTCGCCGCCTACTTCTACACGGGTCGTTTGTCCTAATACTTCTTTGCCTTCTAACCAGCGGGTAAAATTAAAACCTTTCAAAAGGTTGTTAATATTTGCGCCGATAACATCAGTCTCAACCATGTTTAAGTCGCGACAAGCAGCATCATTACAATGACGAACCCAACCTTTTGCGTCTATTGATATAACACCATCAGGCAAAGCACTAAGCAGTGTATTTAATTCATTATGTTCACGCTCAGAAGGCAAAAATGCCGTGGTGCGAACATCTTCTACACCATCAATCAAACGTATCTCTGGCATGATCTTTTGAAACTGTTCGAATTCTATCGGTGGAAAACTCACGTACATCCGACAATTTACTGAATCGACTTCTATACCTTTTAAGTCAACACGGTAGCTTACCAAGATGTTGAGAATCTCTTGGGCAATACCAATTCGGTCAGCGCAATGTATCTCTAGACGCATTTGTTCCTCAAAACGGGTTTACACGGTTGACGGGATCATACTCTAAGAATAGCTAGTCGACTAGAAAAACGTAAAGAATATTGAACAGAATTTTAGAGGCTGCATTAAATTCTTGTCCTATACTAATACGGTAAGGAAAAATTTGTTTTATAAGGTGTTTTTCCACATTTGTTAAACTCCTGATTTGGTGGCTTACATTTTCATCATAAGATTGCATCCGCTAAACAGTTACAGATACAATACTAAAGAATTGGATATTGTATCGTTTTTGAAAGCAGGCCGATAAAAATGAAAAAGATAATTGCGCTGATGTTACTCCTCACCCTTTCGGCTTGTTCAGTTGAAGACCCCAATGAAACGGGTCCCTCTGACACAGATAAAAACGAAGACCAAAGTCAACAAGACAGGGACAATGAAGCGACCAATCTAAGTGTTCAGATTCAAACTCGTGACGGTAACGCTGTCTCTGGCGCTACGCTTACCATTAACAGCCTACAATTTACTTCTGCTGCAAACGGTACAATTGATCTTGCCACATTGCCTTTCGGTGCCTACGTAGCGACAATACAGCACCCAGACTATTTACCTTTGGTATTTACTTTTGCAAATCAACATAGTGACCCACAAACCATAGAGTTGCAGCTAAAGCCGTCTTCAGATTCTTTAAAAACGCTTTTATTCGCGGGTGACACAATGTTTGGCCGTCGCTACTTTAACCCTTCACTCATTACGATGGGCAATTCGTTGCCAAGCACCAGCGACGGACTTATCCAACCCCAAAGCGCCGGAGCTGATGCCCAAGCGCTAGTGAAATATATGCCTGCGCTGTTTAACAGTGTCGACTTTGCTTCGGTAAACCTTGAGTCACCCATTCTCCAAAATCCAACAACGGTTCACCCGAGTAAAGAGTTTGCATTTTTCAGTTTACCAGCCTCGTTAGTAGCTTTAAACGATCTTGGTATTGATTATGTCGCACTGGGTAATAATCACGTGTATGACTATCAAGCACAGGGACTTAGCGATACCATCCGCTATGTTGAGCAAGCAGGCTTAAGCCACAGTGGCGCAGGAAACGATACCGAATCAGCCCTAGCGCCATACAGCTTAACGCTGGGGGAAACGACCATAGATTTTATCTCGGCCACCTCTATCACGGGCGATCAACATACCATCACTTACGTAGCCTCAGTTCAAAAAGGGGGAGCCGCTGATCTAACCGACACCACAGCCATAAGAGAAAGCGTCAACCAAGCAAGCAATGACGGTCGCTTTGTTGTTGCTCAGCTGCATGGTGGAGATGAATACTCCTACGCCCCAACCGCTTATATTGCAAATCGCTTCGATGTCGTCTCGAACAGTGGTGCAAATTTAATGATAGCCCACCATCCACATGTCGCTCAGGGCTTCGGTTTATATAACGGGGTTCCAGCAATATTGGGGTTAGGCAACTTTGTATTTGAGCAAAACCGACTTGAAACCTTCTTAGGGCTAATCACTATTGTCGAACTTGAAACAGCAGGAGAACCAAAAATAGACGCAATAAAAGCCTACCCTGTGTATTTAGAAGACTATACTCCCAAGCTAGTGAGTGGCGATCTTGCAAATGCGCTACTCAAGCGTATTGCAGAGTTTTCTTCTCCTGACGTTGGTATCTCATTGCATTCAGGCTTTGCGGAAGTGAACTTTGATACCCCATCAATAGTAGAAACCACTCAGCAACATGTTATTTCTGTAGCTGCAGGTGAGCACATTATTGACTTGCGCCAATATGCGCAAAGCTCAGAGTATGTAAGTCGCATCGCACTAAATCAATCTCAGGCACAGCTAACTCTTGGTCGTGATCTACTCTTTTTCGGTGACTTTGAAGATTGGGATAACGACACTGAAGCAGGCGAAGTATCACGATGGCTTATCGAGTCTGACGATACTTATCCTTGTCTAGTTGGAAAATATCGTGGTGTTCAAGGCTTGTGTTTACAGCGAACACAATTCGATGAGACAGCAACACGAGTTCCTTTCAAACATACTATTCGTACTATGCCCATTACCCCTGCTCCAAGCACAGCTCAGGCCTATCATGAACTTACTTTATACGGCTATGCAAAGGGCAATAATGCAGGGAGATTTAATGCCGATATTCGTATTTTGACATCTGAGGACAGCCTACTATTTTCTGAGTCCACTCCTGAATTATTACCTGCTGGCACTTACGACTGGCAGGTATTTCAACAAGACATAACGCTTCCTGATGATTCAGTTACATTAGGCGATGAAAACTTGCCAGCAAGAGGCGTGCAATTTGGGTTGTCTATGACGCCACCTACAAGTGGCGAAAGTGCACTCTTTTTAGATGATGTCGCGATGATCTCTTGGCAACGCTCACTTTCTCTTACCAATAATCAATGGCAAAGCGGGGGTATTCATGGATTTGAGTTTATTAAAATAACGACCCCGTCTCCAACCGAATTGGTGCTTACTTTTAGTCAGCAGTAAAAGAGTAATTATACATGTCTATTTTCAGCCAAATAAGCTTTGTAAGACGCCAGCGCGAGTTTTGGCTATTTCTTGGTTTATTTGCATTTTTAGCATTGCTTTCATTTACTGGCGTCTACAAGCAGATCAATCTGTTTGGATTACAATGGTTTTCCAAATTTAATAAAACACAAGCCACAGAGATTGTTGTCATTGAGGCAAAAAACTTACAGCAGCAACATGAGTCACTAATCAATACTTTGTCTGCGTATGACCCGAAAGGTATTGTCGTGTACTCCGATGTAGCTTTAGCACAAGACACAGGCAGTAAGCATGATGCTGTTTACTATCCTCTTAATAACCCAAACCTATGCTTACCAGAGACTCAAAACTGGTATGGCAGCGCGGTCAGTATTATCCCTCCACCACAGCCGTGTGATGTACTATGGGACGTGCTTTTTCCTGAGCATGGAACCTACCAAAACAAAATCATAGATTACTCTTTATCTTATTATTCCCTGCCAAAGTTTACCGCTGAACGAGTATTAAATGGTGATGTATTTGCTTCTCAAGTTACTGATAAAGTTGTCTTAATTGCGCAATACTCTCCTTTTGCTTTACTTAACGCTCCTCGCACTTTTACTGATAAGGCACTTCCTCCAGTTTATCTGCAAGCTTTCATCGCCAACAACTTCGCTGCTAATAGTTTTATCAAACCGTTAGACAAAAGCATTGTTATCACTTTTGTATTCATAGCCACATTACTACTTCTAGTTTGGTATCAAAGAAATACAACGCTAATCAATGTGCTAATCGCAGTCTGTATGAGTGGGCTGCTACTGATCTTGGGGTTCGCTGCCCACTATTGGTATGCAGTCTTATTACCAATAGGCGAACTAATCACGCTAATATGGTCAACTCTATTGTGGGTTTTCATTTCATTGAAATGGTCGGAAGAAGAAAACCTGCAATCAATTATCACGTTGATCCAGCAGCGGATGTTAGGGCGCTACCTGCCGCGTCACTTTCTTGAACACCCAGAACCTTGGGATGGCATCATTCAGCTTGTAAACCAGCAACTAAATTTAGATAAAAGTATCTTTCTTACCCGCCTTGAAGGAGATCACCGTGTTTCGGAGGTACGTGCACTTAATTGTCAGCTAAGTGACATTGTCGAGATGCGACGTGATTACGAGCGAGTTCCCTATTCCGATGCAATAAAGG
The DNA here is from genome assembly GCF_013366255.1 of Pseudoalteromonas sp. McH1-7. Lineage (NCBI taxonomy): Bacteria > Pseudomonadati > Pseudomonadota > Gammaproteobacteria > Alteromonadales > Pseudoalteromonadaceae > Pseudoalteromonas > Pseudoalteromonas sp. McH1-7. Next base: position 44,417 of record NZ_JABWPQ010000015.1, read on the forward strand.
CGTCTGGTACGATTAAAATCACCCGGGTATTCTTTAAAGATCTGGCTGAAAATGAACAACAATATATCGCCCCTTTAATGTATGCAGGAGATATTAGAGGGTTTTGGGCGTTAACGGTAATACCTCAAAAACACTTTGACGAACAAGCCTTTATTAAAAATGTGAACCTGTTTGCTCATCAAATTGGTGAGCTGCTTTTTCACTATAAAGTATTTACGACCGAACGTAAAAATCAAAAAGGTATGCTGGCTCGCGCCTTAACGTTTTCACTTAAAGCACCATTGAGTCATAAAATCAAAGATGCAGTGAGCGAGATGGATCAAAAATTGACTTCGCTTGAGCACGTCTTTAACCAGCTACAAAGCGCCAGCATTTTATATAATTTGTTTGGTCAGATAGTGCAGGTAAACGAGTCTTTAGAGCAATTTGCTAGGCGTCATGGACTATCAGTTTTTGATATGTCTGCACTTGATTTATTGTGCTTTTGTACCTCAATGGATAACGAAGTGGCAAAAGGGAAATTACGCTATTTAACTTTGCAGCGCGGCAAGGTAGTGTTGCCCATTTATCTCGATAATCATACATACCTACTCTGTATCCGTACCCTTGTTAAAGGCTCTACAGGGCTTAATACAAGCACTCCCTTCGAAACCAGTGGGGTTTTATTTGAATTTATTGACTTAGGGGAGTTGCTTCAGCAAGTCGATGATCGTACTGAGTTTGTAACCCAACTATCCCGACAGTTTTCATCAGACGACCAAGTACAGTTTCTTAAGTGGGGTGAACAGTAGTGGACTGGTCACTCGCTCTATTTCCAAGCGCTGGTGGACTCGGTCAATCGGTTATCACCTGTGTGTGGATAGGCATAGCAGTGGTTGCCTTTTTTAATCTTAGGTTTGGCTTTCCATTAACGGGACTCGTAGTGCCGGGCTATTTGGTGCCGTTATTTATCGTCAGCCCTACTTCTGCTTGGGTAATTATTATTGAAGCCATTGTGGTATATGGGTTAATGCGGTTTTTTGCCAAAACCCTAGTTGAGCGCTTTGGGTACGCAGAAATGTTTGGCAGAGATAGGTTTTTTGCTATTGTGCTCCTTAGCATTCTCGTACGTGTCAGTATGGATGTGCTTTTTTGGCCTCAAGTCGCAAGCTACTTTTTGCAGTGGGATATTACCTTTGACTATGCAGCTCAGCTATACAGCCTAGGCCTTATCATTATCGCATTGACAGCAAACGTTATGTGGAATGGCGGGTTTAGATATGGCATCAAAGTAACCGCAATCCAGCTTGTAGTCACTTATGTAGTCATCCGCTTTGGTCTTATGACCTTCACTAACTTTAGTATCGCAAACCTAGCAGTAATGTATGAAGCTGTTGCTGCTTCTATTATCGCCGCGCCTAAAGCCTATATTATATTGGTGATAACAGCCTTTATCGCTTCGCGTGCTAACCTAAAGTATGGCTGGGAATTTAATGGCATTATGTTGCCAGCTTTATTGGCTCTACAGCTCATGCAACCAACAAAACTACTCACTTCTTTTGCCGAAACAGCGATTATACTGACGCTTGGTTATTTCATTTTAAATTTCACGCGTTTAAAGCATGCTAATATTGAGGGCGCAAGGTTGATGCTACTCTTTTTCAACCTTGGTTTTTTCTACAAACTTTTTTTAAATTATGCCGTTGTCGCTTACTTTCCTAGCATCAAAGTAACAGATACTTTTGCTTTTGGTTATATGTTATCGACCTTGCTTGCGCTGAAAATCTACCAAAAAAATGCCTTAGGTTTGGTGTTACGGGCAACATTTCAAACATCCATTGTCGGCGGTTTAATTGCGATTTGTATCGGCTTTGCCATTATGGTGATCCCAAGCTTATTTGTAAAAATTGAACGCTCCGCGGTGGTCTCACAGATAGAAGATATTTCTTTGAATCAAGTAGTCAGTGACTACAAGAGTCAGCTTTATACTCAAAGTGCCACCGACATCAATGTCAGTCAGTACGTCACCGAGCAACAGAGGAATCAATTTAAACAGGCCATTATACTACTCAAAGAAAATAGCGAGTCATCTTTTGTAAAAGCGGCGGCTTTGTTACAACAGGCGGGTTTTTCACTACAACAAACCGCAGCGTTATTGGTAATAAAAGACACCCAGGAGAATTATAAAAGAGGTTTGTTTATCATTAACCTAGCAGCTAAGAAAAATCATATAATCAGCGTTCCTTACCCCACAACTGAACGCTTAGCAAGCGAAGCTGCACATCTTTTGTTTTCTTATTGGCAAAGTAGCGGCATGGCATTTGGTAATGCCAAGTCTATACAAAATAGTGATAACCAAAGCAAACAAAGTGAATTTTTCCACGACTTCTTTATCGCCATGTCATCGTCTGAAGTCATTCAACTGAGAGAAATTAACCGTCAGGTTAGTCAGATGATGCACAGCCACAAGTTAAAAGATAGTAAACAAATGTGGATTTTCAATACCGTACCAGCCTCAGTTCAACAATCAGAATTGGCCTCGCTATTGGGGATCCAGCAAAGCTATTTTGGTACTGCTGCGACTACGGTTCTGCCACATAAACAGTTCCAAGGCGCAATGATTGAGGCCTATCTTAGCTCGGATAGCTATTCAACATTGCTTAGCGCTTATGGAATGCAAAATGCTGGTATAACGGAAGATGAGATTAAGACTATAGATACTCCCATCCATACACTCATCGATGAATTCTCAACTCATATTAGCGCCAAAGGCAGTGGAGCGTTCAGTCCTCTTAGTGATACCAGTGCTGCACTTTGGGAATACGAAGTGTTAAGGCCATTGTTTGCCATCACACAAAATCCAGATATCGTAGCCACACCTAACACTTTTAAAGTTAGGCTTAGCCAAATTAACCGCATTGCAAATTTACTCCAATACCAACTGGCGCTGATTGACAGTGCACAAGGGCAATTTGTCGCTATTTCACCACTTGAAAATAGCCAAGCTTATGAATTAGGACAAGGAATTTACTTTATTTCTGTGCTCGCAAAACCCGCTCTGACAATTGCAGTGCCAAGACCCTTATTCGAGAGCAATACGCTTGGCTTTTCTACTCAACTATTTATTTCCACGCAGGCAAAGCTACTTGCTATCGCGGGCGCTCATCCATATACCAGTGTAGAGGCAAATGTGATGGCCGCTGATAATATCCGTTCGTTATTCAACGTAGTTTACCAAAGTGCTCAACGCTACTTCTATGAAAAACCATTGTTAAATTTACAGATCCGTAGTCATAGCGCGCCATCAAGCATTAGACCCTCAGCATTGGCTTTTCAATTTACAACACCTAATCCCATTCACAATGAAACACTCAACCAGTTAAAACGCGCACTCAAAAAGCTGGGCGTGAACACGCAAACTGTCATGGGTCAACGCGCCACAAGAGGGCTAGAGCTGGGAACCACTCCTCAATCTGGCTATCAACTGTTTGCCCCCAACAGCGAACTTGCTGCACTGTGGTTAGCATCAGACTTTAAGTCAAATTTTGCCGTCTCTGACGATGCGTTAGCACAGCGCTTGTTGGCAATATCACATTCTCCAACTCTCAAAAAGGTTGATTTACTGACACTTTCTCCGACAGATTGGCATGACCCAGACGCCTTATTTATCGACGCCTTACAAAGTGCCAAAAAACAATACACGCATTCGCAGCACTTACCAGCTCTCAGTGCATTATGTGCTCGAAAAAATACCTGCCAACTACATGCCTTTATTGCGCAGCGAAACACTGAGCTTGGCATTATGTTTATACGAGACGGATTGATATTGGCGCTCTACTTTCCAAGGCGAAACAAAGTCATAGATATCACCCGTTATAGCGCAGCAGTACAAGAGGGACGTTATGTATTGGATTAACCTTGCCTTACGTCTTTTGATTTTAATCGCGCTTCTGTTGGCAGCCATGTGGCAAGGGTTTAATGTTTATGTGTGGCTAAAATCCGCGGAGCCAACAAACACCTCAACGCTATTTAATATCCGCTCTAATGTGCACTGGCTAAATACTGATGCACCACTGACATTTTCCTTTTCACCTTCTCGTACTATGTCGGTAAGAGTGCTATCAAATGGTATATTTGAGTCCTCCCCAAGTGATGATACACCGGTAAATTATGCTATCGAATATCGCTTGTTGGATGCCCGAAATTCCTTGGTTTATCATGGGGTTTACCATCATGCAGCTAAGGTCGCTGCAAATGATGCAGAGCAACAAATTAAACAGCTCATAGAAAATAGAGAAGCCTTGGCGGTATCATCAGGGCAATCTTTTTACCTCAATAAGGAAGAGTTACAGCAAGCCAGTCGCGTTACGCTCAAATTAATTCCAGAGGATCCACAACTAAAGGGCGTGGTGGTTCGCGTCCATGCCCAAACTAGCAATAGCATAACTGATCCTGCAAAAGCATGGTTGAAAAGGCCAACAGAGTGGCGAGAACGCATGACTAATTACCATACCATTGGTGAAAATGCGCTAACCAATGAAGAAAGGTATAATTCCGTTATGCTGGATTGGCAAAAGCTAGCTCCACAAGGGGTGCCGAATATCGACTTTCGTGCAGACTTGCTCTATGAGTCGCTCCCCTACAACGTACTCAACCATGATTTCTCTGCACAGCAGAATCTAGATAACTTACACGTATCCGAAAAGATGAAATTGAGCTTTCGGGTTTTTGAAGGGGAAGCATACACAGTAGACAACTTTGAAGACGCAAAACTTAAATTAGAGTGGCATGACTTAAGACAAATAAGCGCGCCCAGCCAGCTCCACCCAACACTCACCACATCAGGTAAATTAAAACTCAGCAATTTGCCCACAGGGCTGGTAACAATCAGTGCCAATGCGCCAACTAATGTACGTGTATTTAGTAATGACGTCGACCCAATACCTTTGCTACACAGCTATTATTATGACCTGCGAGCTGATTTACCAGTGTACTATTATGTCACCCCAAACAGTGAGATTGCTCTTGACTGGCGTGCCCCAGCGGGGACACAGATCACTCTTTACCTGTTACATAATGACAAAGAGGTGGGAAAATACGCATTTAACGCAGCGGCAGCACTGTCTTTATACGACCGACTGATCACGCAGTCAACAGAGCGCTTACCTATCACACAAGAAGAGAAGCGCTATTTAACTCTTCCTAACAAAGTGAATAAAATTAGGGTAGAAGCAGACAATGCCATGGTGAAATTACAAACTCGTAGCCCTAGCTTTAATTATGTAAGACACCGCTGCGAAACCATTTGCAATCCGACCGACACGGCTTATCAAGGGGTTGATGCGTGGTTTAGTCAAAAAGCAGACAATCATTACCTCTTTCATTCTCAAGAGCAGATCACCGCGGTGCGTTTATTTGAAGCACCTCCCGAGATCCCAAGCCCCTTGCCACAATACGCGACAAAAAATCTAGACCATATTTTGCCGGTTTCGGATATTGTCTTGGTGCCAATACAGCAAGCATACTTTGACACCGATGTACCTAATAAAGAATTTGAATATCGAGCAGTAACACACTCAGAGCTCTATACTCTGGCGGATACAACCGGCTACCCCACCAGCGTCATTGTGAGACAAACAAGTAAACCTAAGCTATTTGAAGCGCCTTTACAAACGCTAAACCTTGAACAGCAAGACAGCTCAATACAAGCACTCTATATCAATAAAGGATCTCCTCGTACACTACGCAAGGTAAGAGTGTATAAGGTCGATAAATCAGACCCGCTAAGACTTGCTATTGGTGATGCTGATACCCAACCTTCGGCTGTTATCATCAAAGTATTTAGCACGGGTTTTAGAGAAGAAATTAGAGTGAAAACCACACTAGATAGCACCAAACTTTCTATGCCTAGCACTGAATACACTATTACCAATAAACACTATGTTTTACATTCAGGTAATGATGCAAGCAGATTGTTTTTTAATCCCGAATATAGTGAATTGGTAGAGTACCCAAGTATAACTTTGCCTTTGTTCAATGATGTAAAGGCGCCGCACACACTGGCACTTTCCTTCTCTGATGATGTTTGGATAAGTGTGATAGAGGCGTACCTCCATCCAAACGCAACACTAAATTGGTGGCAGCATGAAACACATTAATATTTATTTTTTGATCTGTTTTTTATATATTTTGCCTGCAAGCGCGGCCGTACCAAATAGTACCACGATGCAGCAGTGGCTTATTCAGCCTAAAGCGCTCAATGGGTGGCAGCTGGTGCAGTCAGGTGAACAGTTTCACTTAATGCCAAAGCAAAGCGGTGAGCAGCACGGTGAACTTTATTACGCACCACAACGTCTGCCATGTGTTGTATCTGTACCACACCGTTTTCATGATAAACATACTCTAGTCATCGGGCAGTCTCTATTTGAAAGCACGTGCCAATTGCTACTGGCGAATACCAAACATAGATACGACCGTGATGACACTCAACAATCAATGGATTATGCAAAACAGCACAATAACTTACACAGTGCCGCTATTGTTGCTTTCATGTTAGCCTCCAAAGACGCAAAGATATTTCAAATTCATGGATTTAGTAAAAAGAAACGTAAAACTGGTTCTGGTCGAAACAGTGACATTATACTCAGCCAAGGAAAACAGAATAATGCCGCGCTATGGAACTTAAAGACCTGTTTAGCCAAAGAAGGTTATCGCGTGATGGTATATCCGCAAGAGGTTAAAGAGCTCGGTGGTACAAAAAATATTTTACATCAACTAGATCTGCCCAAATATAGCTTTATCCATATTGAACTAAGCTATCAAGTAAGAAAGCAATTAACTAAAAATAATCAACAGCTAGAGCAATTTAATTCATGCGTGCGATCACTTATCTAATCACTTTACTGCTCTTTGCCAAGCTCACCTTCGCAGGAGAAGTTGCAGTGCAAACTGGTGTACAGTGGATAGACTTGCAACGTATGGCACACCTTCAAGCAAGTGCTCAGCGTCATTTTGAGCCACAGCAAAGTCAATGGCTAGCCCTGCCCGCCCATGCTTGGCTCGTGATCAAGCCTGCGGCGCTTGACAACTTTCAATTTAGGATAGGCGAAACACCAAAGCTTCTGCGTCAAATTGATAAAACACAGTGGTTGTGTGTGGAACAGCGATGTCAACTTGGCAGTGCTCGGCAACATCGTTTAATTGAGGTGACTTATCATGGCCAGCAAGCACAATCATTGGCTCTTTGGCAAGGTAATGTACATCGTCATCGCGATCCCTTTAGGCGCGCCTTAGCATTGCCAGGTCTAGATACTAAGGTATTGCAAATCGCTCAGAGTACGCAGAGGTGGTACCACCTTGCACCAACCGACAAAACCACGGTCTTTTTTACGCAAGCTAAAAAGTTAAAAATAACAGTGCGAAAGGATCTCCATGAAGTAATCCAAAACGGTATCGTGACTGTGAAGGTTAATGGTAAAGTGATTAGTCGTATTTCTGTTTCAGATCTACATGCAGCTGAGTACTTACAACCAAAAGCAGGACTAGTTAACCAAGATTATATCGCAGTACCACAAGGCAGCTACTTAACTATAACAAGCTCTGTACCTGTCTACCTCAATGTAGTGCAAATGCACCGTGGGATATTTGATGACAATGCCGGGCAAAAACAACTAGAGACTCTTTTTAATCCGTACTGGAGCCAACAATTAGATAGTCAACTTCAGCGCTTGTATTTTAGCAATGACCGAACCGATGTTGAGACAACAGCTACTGACTCAGTGCTAACAATTGCGAGAAAGCAAGCCCTGCGGGGTATTACCTCTTCACTCAGCTTTGTCTCCCCAAGTAGCCCAAACAAACTCACCACCCAAGCAGCGAACGTCGCCGTCACGTTGGGCAGTCGTAGCGTAACCGATGATGTTAAAGTGGTCACTGGAAGTCAACATATTGCCTATACGCAATCCTCAAGTACGCTCACTTATCATCTTGATGACATCCCTATCATCGACAATGCCGTCACCGTCTTTGTTCGTGCAACGCAGCAGCAACAGTTGCTATTACACACAGAGCATGACCAGTACAGACTACACCTTTCACCAAGTGCGCATTTTCAACGCTTAACGCTCCCTATCCATCCGGCTTCAACATTCATAACCGTTCAAGGAAGCATACTAAAACGTGATATTGCACTTGCGGTAAATAGACTACAACCATTTCCTAAGTTTAACGCGATGACTCAAGAAGGCTTACGTAGTAGTGAGTTTATCAGTCGATTATTGACGCATAACAGGAACAATAGAGCTAACAGTTACAATCTCTCTTTGACAATTCTGAGACCACCAAAGCTAAATCTAAGGCTAACTAGCGCTGCACAGTTTCATGCGACCAAATCACTTATTGAGCTGCGCATGCAGGCGAGCACATTACCGATACAGACATTGGCTAAAGTTAAACCTTTTCTTAATGGCTATAACGAACAAGTTACCCTGCTCGCATGGCAGCTTAATATTGATGTGTTGAACCAATTGGCGCGCACTGGAAATGCTGAGTTACTATTAAAGTCACTGCTACTGAGCAATTCAGACATGCTAAGGAAATATGCTGCCAATACATTACTGACACACTACGTGGAAGCAACAGATTATATACAAGCAGCTGGGCTATGTGCGGGGTATAGTCCCTATATCACTGAGTATCAATGTGACAACATTGAATTAGATTACTTGATACAATCTGGCGCGCATCAAGAAGCGCTGTGGATGAGCCAGACAATGTCATTGGCACAACATCAAGTTCAGCTGCTAGCTACACTTCAATCTAATCAGATTAGTTCACCGCAATATAGTTTAAGTCATCATGGTCAGCACCTTGCCCATACCATAGACAAACCAACGCAATTATATCGTGTAGATCGAGGTGAAGCGGTACAGTTAACAGCAAATACTCCCCTTACTTTGAAAGTAAGCGCACGCACAGCATTTCAGGGGCAACAATATAAAAATACGCAATGGCTATATTACCAGCAGGATAAAGCAATAAATCTACTGCCTGTCTATGCCGATATTCCTGCTAATATGCAGTTACAGTCTGACAATACTCGCTTGTCTATTGCCACACGACAGCAGATAAACTTAGCGGCGGGAGAAAGTATCCACTTATTTAGCAATAGTGAACTTTTCCTTGATATTCAGATAACACCACCACTGGCGGCAGCAACCCCTGCCGATAACCAAGCCGTGAAACTTATCAGTGATGCTCAATCCATTGTCAGTGCTGAATTTTCAGTAATAGAAGTCGCGGTAAATGCCCTATACCATTTAAGCCAACAAACGCTGAACAATGAGCAATATCACTCAGCGCTACAGCGCTTACACACAAGCTTACCTGACAATATTACGCATCAAGCATTATATGCTCGCCTGCTGCGCTATGGGCAGTGGCGTCCAGTCCAGCAATATACAAGTTACCTTGGGACTCAAAAAGTTAGCACTGAAGCCGACTTAGCAAAAAGTTATGCAGATCAAATCACAGCCCATCTCACACAAACCCCGCTTTCAGGGTTACAGCTTCGTGCAAATGAGCTACTGACCATTGACTTTACACAGTATCAACACTTGCAAACTCGCATCACATTGCGCTTTTCCGATGCGATGCAAGTCAGTACACCACCCGCCCAAGTTGAACTTATTGGCCATGGCTCTGGCACTGTTTTAACGTTACAGGCTGGTGAGACTTTTACTCATGGTATTAAACCGGATGAAGCCATAGCGAGTCACATACAATTACGCTGGCTAAACCCAATCTCTGGGCAGATGGTCGGGATCACTCCCCAGTATTACAGTGGAGGCCGCTGGCATGATATTGAATTAGATACTCGCCAAATTTTTTATCGCTCAGATAAACATACGCCTGTCACTGCAACGCTTTCGCAAGATAGCTTAATAAGAATCGAAAGCATGGAAAATGGAACGAGAAAGGAGGCCAATTACTTCCACCCTGCGGGGCAAGTAAGCCTCACCGCGACAGGTGCCGCTGCACTCGTGCGGATGTCAGTTTGGTCTTTAAGTCCCACACTATCACGCGTAAACTTAACTCCAACACCGGATGTACATCTCAATACACAAGTGCGCCCTGATCTTAACGCGATGCTTACGCCATACCAAAATCCTCACCTCGAAATGGATGAAAGCCAAATGGGTATCGCTGGATTTTTAGTATTTGATAGTGACGACATCGTCCAAACAACAGAACCAACCCCCAACCGCATCACCTTAGATCTCGGCCTTTCGCTGAGACATAAAGAGGAAAATAGTTGGTATCGACTGGACACGTTTTATACCTTAGATAATCATCATCAAGATACATTTTCAATCAATGGCAAATATGACTGGCTATCTCAGTACACTAATTGGTTTGCTGAGGTTCAATTACGTAATCGCTGGCAAAACTCCACAGCGTTAAGCGACAGTCACCTCACATCTCGTTTATCTAGCAAACTGGGACAAATACATCGCTATAACTCGGGATTTAGAAGCATCTGGTGGTGGCAGCCTTTCTATACTTACACCAGTATCAACAAAGATGAGTTTATAGCCGATGCGCAAATTAGCCCTGATATGTATACCTTCTACCGCAACAACCACCGGCACGGTTGGCAAGCACATGCAGGGCTACGCTATCAACCTTGGGTCGATAGTTATATTGACTCCAGTGCGACTTTGACATCTAATCAAGACTGGCAAACCTTTGATAATATGTTACTTTCAATTAATTGGAATCAATATCATGAAGGTCATATTTTCCGTTTAGGTCTGACATCAAGATACGTATTTGCGGATCAACACCGTCCAAACCCGACTTGGCAGTACTTGACCCAGGTAGGTTGGCAAACGGGTTTTGACTTTAGCACACATACCGCAGGCTGGCTCAGCCTTACGTGGACACAAGATTGGTTTAACAACACTCACCAAATTGGTTTTCAAGTCCATTTGGGCAATCTACAACAAACCGGATTCGCGCCATACGCGCATGATGAAATCGTCTTTGAGTCGTTGCAGCTAGGCCATTTATTAGAGCAAGATTTACATGACCAGTAATGTGTTAAAAAATCAATTAGAGTCCTTATTTTTTGCCGAAACTGAACAGTTTTGGCTTAATTTGTATCAACATAAGTATAATGCTTTAATTGATGAGTTATGTGCATGGGAGCTACTCTATAATCGTCCCGAAAGCGAAGATGAAACCGATTGGCTCGTCCTGCAATCCATTGCCTTTTTGAGGCATAAGATTGAGACACTACACGAGCAAATATTGCAGCTAGATGTCTCCCATAGCAGCTTTGTACAAAGGATCGCTAAATCCGAATTTGCAGCGGAAAAAGCCCTCCACATTTTAGCGTATGCCAAAGAGCTGGGTGCCACTAAGTCAATGCTAGTACAAGATAAAAAAGCATTTTCACGTTGGTTTGATGAAGGTGCTGTCGTGGCTCGTTATGAGCATCAAGTAGCGACAATGGGGCAACAAATTAAGTTTCTAATCGCCAAGCTTGGAACGCTGACAAACCGTTATCTACAAACGCACCAGACAAACCTAGAAAGCGCTTGGCAGCGATTAGATTTACAACCATTTTGTTTAACCTTATTAGCCAACAGCCAAAATCAGCATATTCGCCACGGCTTAATCCGAGCGTTGGTAAATATGGTCGCGACGCTCAACAAGCTAGAGGGCGACCCTGAATTAGATGGTGAGCTGATAGCCAAGCTCATTGAGTTTCTTGAAGCTGACAACATGCCCTATCAAGCCGTCGTTGACATTCTTGAACTACTCATTCATCAGCGCCCAACATTTAGCCGTGCATATATGTGGTCAATGTTAGCCGAAGCCAACGAAGTCGACTCTCCGTCAAAAATCGATGCTGAATTACTCTACATAGTAAGTACCTTTGCAAAAATACTTGTGAGCCAGAGCACCCTCACTGAGCAAGACCTTAAGATTCTCACAGCACTGAGCAAACACGTATTACCTCGAGTGCGTCAGGTCACTATTGAGTATGTGGAGTTTTACCCTCACACGTTTGCAAAGTCACTATTGACGGAGCGGTTCGAGCAAGAAACTGAAAACGCAGTGCGATTTACACTAATCAAGCAGCTGTCTGCTGATAGGTTCTGTCAGGATGATTTTTCATTTGACTGGTGGCAGCGAACGTTAATGAGTAAGCAACCATTACCCTTAAAGCGTTTGGCTCTTGAGCAAAGTGCGAGGATCATGCTGAATATGCAGCTTGGTGAGTCAGAACCACAAGCTTGCTTTAAGCGCTTTATAGACACGCTCAACGCTTGTTTAGCCTCTGAAGAAAATATCGCAGTGTGTCGGTATATCACAAGAGCTAGGGAGCAATTGAGTAGCTTTTACCATCAGGCGCTAGTTGCTCAGCTCAACGCTTCTCTTGAAGCGAATGAGCAAAGCGATACATTAATTACCTGCTCCCAGGATGAATTAGGTCGGGCGCTTTCTTATCTCGCTCAACATGGCCAGAGTCTCAACGCCAACCGCACAAAAACCGGATGGCGGATCCAACAGGGTTATAAGCAGGTGCGTCGATTGTGGCGTATTCTTCATGAGATCAGACATCCAAGCACAGATAAAAGGCAAAGCCACTCACATACCAAGGCCAAAAACCCCAGTGTCTATGTTCATGTACCTAGTTGTACCACTGCTGAAATCAGTGAAACCAAAGTGCCTGGAGAGCTTTTGTTTAATATCACAGAGCAATCGAGTCGCCCTCACTTACCACTGTTAGACTTTATGCTCAGCGTACTGATTAACGATCATCACAAACAGGCCGCTAAAACTTACACGCCAGATGGCATTCTATCGGTCTTACCGCCGCCAACACTGTGGCAACGTCTCAAAGCTTATTGGGTCATTTCATGGCAGTTTTCTGAATTTGATCAACTGCGTAAAGGTAATGAGCTTGAACAGCAGAAGTACCTCGAAACACTCGAGCAATTGGGATTTACCATGCAATTTACTGGCTATGGAGATATAGCTGAGACACAGTTTCCAGTTCCTAAAGACATTCACCGTCTCTACAATCGAACCAATATCACCTCTGTTTTTCTGACAATATGGAGTAGTTTCAAAGAATACATGGATGCCATTTACCAAAATAGCATCTCTCAACTGGTATTTTTTGTGCTGGCATTTATCAGCTATTTTTGGACGCGACACATTGTCGCAAGCCAAAAAATCAAGCGTAATAGAAGACATATTCCGGTATCAATCGGTGGCTGGGGGACTCGAGGAAAATCAGGTACAGAACGCCTTAAATCGGCACTTTTTAGCAGTATGGCGCTTAAAGTTGTCAGTAAAACAACTGGCTGTGAAGCCATGCTCATCTATTCCAAAATATCTGGTGAGCAATATGAAATCCCGCTCTTTCGACCTTTTGATAAAGCCAGTATTTGGGAGCAAGCCGATGTGCTGCACTTTGCCAAACAAGTCAAAGCAGACATTTTCTTATGGGAATGTATGGGATTAACACCGAGATACGTAAAAATTCTTGTGCGATGGATGAAAGACAATTTTGCCACCATTACCAATGCTTACCCAGATCATGAGGATATTTTGGGGCCAACTGGACTAGATGTGGCCAAAGAAATGTCGGCATTTCTTGGCTACAATACCCAAGTTTTTACCTCTGAGCAGAACATGGCATCAGTGCTCAATTTGGCGGCAGAACAAAAGAATACCTCTTTGATCCAAAACCACTGGGGGGATGGCTACCAAATCACCGCCGATATTCTTGCAAAATATCCCTATGTTGAACATCCTGACAACATCGCGTTGGTTTGTAAAATGGCGCAGTACATAGGCATCAATAAGGATTATGTGTACAAAGAAACCGCATCACGAGTTATTCCTGATGTGGGAGTATTACAACAGTTTACTCCCGCAAAATATGGCCACGTTAGCCAGACCTTCATTAATAGTATGTCGGCGAATGAAAAACTGGCAACCATCGAAAATTGGAAACGCTTAAATATTGTAGAACAAGGAAAAAACGGCCAAGTTATTGCCCTTATCAACAATAGAAACGATAGGGTTGCTCGCTCTCAGGTGTTTGCAAATATTCTTGCCAATGACTTACACATTGATCAGATTGTCATTATCGGTACAAATATTGATGGCTTCTTTAAATATTTTCTGACCGCGCTAGAAAATCTGTTAGAAAACATTTTTGTCAATAATGATAAACAAGCTCTGTATGCCCTACTTACACGTTTCAACCTCATCCAATCACCACAAACGTTAAGTGATTTAATTGAAAAGTTTGCCCCCAAGTGCAGTGACATATCACCCTCTGAGATTTCCGCTTTGAAGGCCAAGTTAGACTTAGAAACGCAGAATCATTATTTGCTGTTTAAGAAGATTGAAGCAAACGAGTTGGCCCAGTCGCTCTTAGCATGTGAAGATCTCACCACACAAAAACCGCTTGCCCATGACATCGCGCAGCAATTAGCAACCCGCAAATGTACTTTAGTTCAGAACAGTGATATTAAACCAGATAGCTTGAACCAAATCATTGCTCAACTCGCCTTACCTCAAACACACCAAATTATCGTTGGTATGCAAAATATTAAAGGGGCGGGTTTGGGGTATGTATACATGTGGCAAAAATGGCATCTGTTCCATCAGCATTGTGAACGCTTAACTCACCATAATATTACTCAAGCCGAATTTAGACATGGACTGAGTCGAATTTTACTGCAAGAGGAGCTGAGCGTGCTTGAGTGCCAGTACTTAGCGGAACATGTGGACATTCTGGCAAATCTACCAAATGCGCAAAGTGAATATAGCCAAGCCGAATTGAGTCAAATAAAAAGCAAACTTGCACAACAGCAATTACGTCTTGAAGAGCATAATGATACTCGTGAGCGCTCTGCAATATCACACTTTTTAAGTAAGCTTCTTGAATCGTTTTTAGATGCAGGAGCAGCAGTCAAACGAAAAAAAATTGCAGTGCAGATCTACAAAGATATTGCAGACTTTCGGATCACCATTGAAAAAGCGACTACTATTTTAAATGAGCTCAATCGCTCACAAAAGCCTGGCTGGCTAAAGCTACAGAACATCAAGCGTCGTAAATAGCGGTATTACAAAACATTACTCAACCAGCAGCATATATATAAACTTGATGACCAAGGTTACCATCAATAGCGGAAATACATATTTGCTGTATTTCTGCATTTTATCCAGCCCCATACGTTGCTGATGCTTCTCTAATAAAGGCACTAAAATCACTAAGGCTACGATTAAACACACTAATAGTACTATAACGTTCATCATCCCTCCGAGCCAAAAATTAACCATAAAAACGCAAAGTATTCAGGCAATATAACAGTATTACTCCTCAAAGTTTCAACAAGAGAGTATCTGCATGTTCACTTTACAGCAAATTCCAGCTATGCTCACCAACACATCAGACCAGTAGAATAAGAAAAATGAAAACCGCTATTACCGAATTATTTGCCATTGAAAAACCTATTATATTACCAGGAATGAGCTGGATTTCAGTACCCGAATTAGTTGCGGCAGTAAGTAATGCTGGTGGCTTAGGCATTCTGGCGACGGGCCCTCTCAGTCAAGACGAAACGCGTCAAGCTATCAAGAAAATACGCACACTCACCGATAAACCATTTGGTATTGGTGTTACCTTAATGATGCCCGGAGCAAAAGAAAACGCAAAAATCGCGCTCGAAGAACAAGTGCCTGTTATTAACTTTTCTCTCGGTAAAGGAGACTGGATAGTGCAAGCTGCTAAGCAGTATGGAGGGAAAGTTATTGCCACTGTGGTAACCCAAAAGCATGCTCTTGCGGCGCAAAAATCTGGGGTGGATGCCTTGCTTGTGACGGGACACGAAGCAGCAGCACATGGTGGTGCTGTGACTTCTCTGTGTCTTGTACCAAGTATCGTCGATATTGTTGACATTCCTGTTGTCGCTGCTGGTGGATTTGCTGATGGCAGAGGCTTAGTCGCTGCACTGGCTTTGGGTGCAAGTGGTGTAGCAATGGGCTCCCGCTTCGCAACATCCAAAGAAAGTCCGTTACACCAACATGTTAAAAATACAGTTGTGGAAAAAGATGTAGAGCAAACAATTTACTCAAAAAACTTTGATGGATTGTATGCTCGAGTAATGAAAACGCCCATGGCAGAAAAGGCAACGCGTCGCCCTATGCACTTTCTCGTCGCAGTAATGAAGTCATTTAAAGCGGCAAAAATGGTCGACATGCCACTTTGGAAACTACTCTTAGGTTTACTGTCTCAGTTCGACAAAATCAAATTGCTTTCGCTGTTTGGCGCGGCCACAGAAAAGCTTGAAGCAGCAACAATCCATGGTGACTTAGAGCACGGTGTGCAATTCATTGGTCAATCTCAAGGTCTAATACGAGAGATTGAGTCGGTACAGATACTCATGGATAAAATTATGCTAGAAGCAGCTCAAGTAGGGTTAGAAACACACCAGCGTTTTACAAGGACACCCGAGGTAAAGTAAGACCAAAGTCGAGCGTGAATGTAACGTGATTTCAAGTACGGTGGCTCTGTCAAAACTTTGTAATAAAGTGATAAAAACGGTATCATCAGCGGCGAAACTGCATTAATCAATTGATCTTTTAAAGTGACTTCCGATGCCTAAACACTACCTTTTTTATGTTGAACAGCCATATAGCTTTGCTATCTTGAGACCACTACAAGATGCGATCCGAGCAAATGGTGCAATCGTGAAGTGGTTTTTAAAAGGCCAAGAGGTGGCATCAAGTTCACTGCGTGATGATGAGCTTGAGCTCACTACTGTAGAAGCTGTAAAAGCGTTTAATCCAAGGGCGGTGTTTGTACCAGGCAACGTTGTACCTGACTTTTTCCCAGGGGCAAAAGTACAAGTCTTCCATGGTTTGGAGTACAAAAAGAAAGGGCATTTTGGGATCCGGGGCTTTTTTGATTTATATTGCACCCATGGTCCACTAACGACCAAACCGTTTGAAGCATTAGCGAAAAAACATGGCTACTTTTCTGTCATCGAAACCGGCTGGCCAAAACTTGACCCGTATTTTGATTACACCAAGTGTAATAACGAAAAGCCAGTATTACTTTACGCGCCAACATTCTCCCCAAATTTGAGCTCGTTAGAGGCACTATACGAACAGGTTAAGCAGCTTGCCAAATCTGGTGACTACAAAATCCAACTCAAGTTTCACCCAAAAACAAAAACGCAATGGCAAGAGTTATATACCCAACTTGAAGCCATCGATGATTTTGAAATTGCGGGTGATGATAACTTGATCCCACTTATCCAACAGGCAGATGTCGTAATTTCAGATACCTCAAGTGCGGTTGATGAATCTTTGTTAATAGGCAAACCTGTGATCACCTTTAACAATCATCAACCTCAAGACGCACTGATCAATATCACTGATCCACAGCAACTACCCGCTGCGGTAAAGCAAGCACTAACCCTATCAGACACGCAAAAGGCGCGGATCGAACAATATATCTTACAAGTTCATCCTTATCGTGACGGGCAAAGTGCTAATCGTGTGCTTGCAGCTACAGAAGCGGTTATTGATACAGGCTTAAAACGCAAACCCTTGAATTTGATTAGACGTTATAAAATACGTAAATCCTTAAATTATATGAAAATGAGTTAATCAAAGCGCTGAATAAGGAATCGGCTGGATATTGAGAGATATTCAACCCACTTGGCGGCTAAAACTGGCTGCTAGAAAGATATTAGTTATCTACAACTCAGGTTAATGAGGTATTCACCTTTATTTTTACCATCAAAAAAAGCTCACAGAGTGAGCTTTTTGTTATAAAAGCGAGCTATTAGCACTCACATTGCCAATATCTATTGCCTGTTTCAGACATTGGTGGGCGACAACGAAAACCACTCACACCACCTGCAACATTAGGGGTTTGCTGTTGTGGTAAATCCTGCTGTTTGTCTAATTGTTTTAACGCTGTTTTTTTAAATTTAAGTTTCATTTTCTTGTCCTTGATTTGTTATTTAAATTAATTGTGTTAGTGATTAAAAGATCTAATACCAATCATCTTAATTAAATGACCTATTTTGAGGCGAGGGGATCTTGTCGATAACATGGCAAAAACTTTTCTATTTAGTTGTTCTAAATCATAAGTTTTTACCGCAGTTAACGTCAGGTTTCTCCCCTCAGATTGAGCACGTGTTAAAACTAATTGGTATTACTCACTAACAACGACAATGGGCAAAATCACCCGTTAATGTTTCTGTTAAACGGCACGGGATCCTCGTATTTGGTTCAGCTCCCCCACCTACATTAGGGGTTTGCTGCAAGGGCAATACTTGCTGCTTCTCGTTAAGCTGCTTCAGCGATGATTTTTTTAATTTTAACTGCATAATCATTTCCTTGAAATAAGAGTTTAGTGTTTTGATTTTGTCATCAACTCTAACTTGTCACACAATCGATAAACATTCAACAAAAAAACAACAACAATAAAGAGAAAAATCATAAAAATTACAAAATTACCAATAGATATGCTTTAAACCTGAATGGACGATACGGCAAAAAATAACTAAAACATTGTTTTAAAAAGGTATAAAGCATTGTGGTGATATCACTACATTTAGCTCAGCACCTCTCACCCACCATATTGATTAACTATTTTTTTACCTATATGCTGTTACCGTTTTGCTTATAAAACATACAACATGTAAGGATTTAATATGAAACCAACTTCTATTCTTCAATTAGTATGGACGAGTAGTTTGTTGACCATTGCAGGCCAAGCTGCTGCATATGATTGCAGTACGTTAGCTAATTGGTCACAACAGCAGGTCTACAAAAAAGGCGCACTTGTTCAAACTCAAAACCAAGCATTTGAGGCCAAGTGGTATAGTCAAAACGAAGACCCGACGACATACTCAGGCCCCTATGATGTTTGGAAAAATCTCGGTATATGTAGCTCAGGTCAAGATCATCCACCAAGCATTACACTCACAAGCCCTAATGATGGCGCTGTGCTGGGTGAAAATGACAGCGCTGTTTTATCGGCAGATGCAAGTGATATCGATGGTGATTTATCTTATGTGGAATTTTTGGTCGATGGACAGAGTATTGCAGTTGATAATACCCCGCCTTTTCAAGCAACATGGCGCGCAGCACTGGGTGAACATAGTGTGAGTGCGATTGCGACAGACGCTCAAGGGCACTCCACAACTTCTCGTTCAGCAACCATTTCTGTCAAGACCAACGGTACAAACCTGCCTCCGGCGGTATCGGTAAACACCCCAACTAATGGCCAACAATTTTATCAAAACGACATAGTAAATATTGATGTTGCGGCTGAAGACACCGATGGCAGTATTACAGAAGTTATCATCAGTGCGAATAGCCAAACGATTTCAACCTTAACAGCTCCCCCATTCCAAGTTCAGTGGCAAGCGTTGCCGCTTGGTATTACTCAGCTCAATGTTAAAGTTAGGGATAACCAAGGACTTATCAGCGAAGCAAGTGTAGCGATTGAAGTGCTAAGCAAAACCGCAGGTGGTTGCCAAGGATTAAGATCCTATCGTGCTGGACAAAGTTATCGTGCTGGTGAGCTTGTCGCACACAATAATCACAAATACCGCTGTGATGTTTCAGGCTGGTGTAGTTCTAATGCGCTGTGGGCTTATGAACCTGGTACAGGCCAACATTGGCGTGATGCTTGGAGTGATTTAGGACTCTGCGCTATCGCACCGAACGTCACATTTACGACTCCCGACAATAATAGCACGGTGCTAATTAACACTCCGACAACTATATCCATCAATGCACAAGACCCCGATGGCAGCATCATTAATTTATCACTTTATGCTGACAACAGTCTGCTTTCGAGAGTGAGCCAACCCAGCTTAAACTATGAGTTTACACCTACAGCGGCCACGCCTGTGCTCCTAACAGCAAAAGCGATGGACAATGAAAACAACCAAAGTGAAGAAACCATTACTATTAATGTCACTGATCAGCCTATTGCAGTTGATCTATTGGCCCCCACTAGCGGTAGCCAGCTTACGCTTGGTAACTCAACCCAGTTAATTGCTCAAGCTACTGCTTTTGTAGGACAAGTAACACAAGTTCAATTTTATGCTGATGGTGTATTGCTCAATACTGACACCTCTGCGCCTTTTAAATATACTTATTCCCCCACGTCCATAGGCGCAAAAACCCTTCATGTAACAGCCACTAATGACAGCAACGAGCAGGTATCAAGCAGCGGTGTTACGCTTAAGGTTATTGATAAACCGATTGGGAAAAAACACAAGCTCATTGGTTACTGGCACAACTTTGTCAATCCAGCAGGCTGCCCCATTCCCCTTGATCAGATGTCACAGGCTTGGGATGTCATTGATATCGCTTTTGCAGAAAATGACAGAAGCTCAAATGGTACGGTACATTTTAAACCATTTGAAAAGGATATTCGCTCTAACTGCCCTCCTATCGATCCGGCTAAATTTAAGACAGATATGCAAGCACTACAGGCCCAAGGCAAAATTTTTGTATTAAGCCTAGGTGGAGCTGAAGGAACGATTACACTAAACACCGACGCGGATGAGGCAGCATTTGTGCGTAGCTTAACCGACATCATTCAGGAATGGGGATTTGATGGTTTGGATATTGATTTAGAAAGTGGCTCTAACCTCGTGCATGGGTCTCAGATCCAAGCAAGACTACCACGCGCAATCAAACAAATTGAACAAAATATTGGTGGCAACATGGTGCTAACCATGGCTCCGGAGCACCCTTATGTTCACGGCGGGATGATTGCCTACTCAGGTATTTGGGGAGCGTATATTCCTCTTATCAATGAGTTACGAGATACCTTAGATTTACTTCATGTCCAGCTTTACAATAATGGTGGATTACCTAACCCCTACGAGCCTGGCAGTGCGCCTGAAGGCTCGGTCAATATGATGGTGGCACATGCCAAAATGTTAATCGAGGGCTTTGACCTTGCTGATGGTAGCCGCTTTGCGCCGTTACGGGACGACCAAGTTGCAATAGGACTGCCTTCAGGACCACAATCCGCCAATTCAGGACAAGCACCTATCGGGAACATAATCAATGCCCTAGATTGCTTAACCAAAGGAGTAGACTGCGGAACGATTCAGCCGAGCAGAGCGTATCCAAACTTCGGTGGTGTCATGACTTGGTCAATCAACTGGGATAAATATGATGGCTACAACTTTTCTCGCCCGATTGGCGATAAATTAACGCAGATGGAGCAGCAATAACCGACATCAAAGCGATATAACATCTACTATGAGAGCCTAAGCAATGAGTATCACTTTTTTGTTTAGGCTTTTTTAGTTCGGTATGCATTCTCCTGAGCTTTGGGTATTTAGCCTAAACTATATGTGGATAGTTTGGTAAAAATGATACGCTGTAATGGATTTCACTCCTACCCCCTCCGCTCGATTAAAGACTCTGCTAACACAGTCAATTATTTTGGTCTCTTACTCCGCATCAAGCTTGGCTGGCACTGCAAGTTGTTGTTGAAGAAGACAGATATTACGATAACGATGGTGAGCTCCACAACAATGGGCAAAACGCTAAGCAAGGCTAACTAATTAAAAAACCTCAGCCATAGTCTGACTTATAAACGCTCGCAGCCAACGAAGTGCTGGATATTGGTGCTGCACTTCGTGCCATACCATTGCGACATCAAAAGTACAGTCTGGTATGGGATTGTCAACGATCGTAAAATCAGCTCCGAGCTTTGATGCCTGACGAGCTGGGATGAGCGCAACTAAGTCTGTATTTTTTACCAGTTCTGGAACCAATAAAAACGAGGGGACTGACGTCATTACCTGTCTCGATTTACCATATTGCTGCAAGATTGAGTCAACGAATGTAGAGGTGCTACTCCCTTCAAAAGAGACCACAATGTGTTCAAGCTTCACATAATCTGCAATTGTTATTTTTGGCTTTAGCTGCGGATGGAGCTTCCTGCCAATCAACACGTACTTCTCTTGATATAAGATTTTAAATCTTAACCAATCAGGCCCGCATTCCGGCGACATTAATGCCAAGTCAAGTTCTGAGTTTTGCAGCTGGACTGCAAGCGTTGCTATTTTCAAATGGCAAAGCACGACCTTGATATTAGGTGCCGCAACTTTTAAACGCTGTATCACCTTTGCCATCACCATCAGCTGTATATAGTCTGTACATGCCACTTTAAAAGTTAAATTGGCCGTTTCAGGGGTAAAATCTTGATGCTCTACTAACACATTACTCACTAGCTTCATCGCGGTGCGAAGTTCCGGCAGCAAAGCAATCGCTTTGGCAGTTGGTAGCATGCCTTTATGAATAGGGACTAATAACTGATCATCAAATAATCCTCGTAGCCGACTTAACTGAGTACTTACTGCTGGTTGGCTGAGGTTCAGCCTATCTGCCGCTTTGGTCACATTGCACTCTTCCAGTAGCACCACCAAAGTCTGAAGCAGATTTAAGTCCATCTTTTTACTATCCATTTAATTTATACCTTGAGTAAAAATATTCAATTTTATTTATAGCAAGATTACAGAGATAGTAACAACTCCTATTCGTTACAGAGTACTTATCATGACTAAATCCGCACTAGTGATATCGGCACATCCAGAGCCGACTTCCTTAACTCAGACACTCGCCAAGACAAGCGTCGAAACCTTAACGCGTATGGGCTTGCAAGTTCAAACTTCAAATCTATACCAAATGGACTGGAAGGCAGTAATTGATGCAACCGACTTCCCGCAAGATGACTCACAAGCACCACTTGCGATTATTGCAGCGTCTGGCAAAGCATATTACTCAAACACCCTAACCGAAGACGTTATTCAAGAGCAGCAAAAATTGTTGGCTGCCGACTTGGTTATTTTTCACTTTCCGCTTTGGTGGTACAGCGTGCCCGCCATACTCAAAGGCTGGTTCGATAGAGTCTATGCCTATGGCTTTGCTTACGGCTATCAAAACAAAGGAAACCAATTGCGCTACGGCGAGGGAATTTTACAGGGAAAACGAGCATTAATTTGTGTAACTACAGGTGGTGGCTATGAGGATTACTCACCTTTAGGGATAAACGGCACAATGGACGAATTACTATTCCCAATAACGCACGGGACTTTGTTTTTCCCAGGTATGGACGTTCTACAAAACCATGTTATTTTCGACGCCAAAGGCGAGCCTAATCAACGTATAGCTGATGAAGTTACCAGTTGGTCAAAGCGCTTAACACACGTATTTCGTGAAAAGCCAATCCCTTACCGAAAACAAAATAGTGGCGATTATATCAACGGCCAAATGCTAAAATCCGAAGTCGCGATGGGAAAGTCGGGTATTGCTGCACATATTGCTTAATCGAGGTGTTATCAGCTATGTTTATAGGATGTAGCTGATAATCAATGAGTATTGTAATTTGCAAAACATCTGGATTGCCTTTTTTGGCGTTGTGCTGCTCACAGCTTGTACCCGAGTCAATAGCTGCGAGCTTGCAGTACTTGATGGTAATGTCGTGCTCAATTCCTCAAAGGTGCAGCCTAAATGTCGTTTTAAACAAGATCAAACCGGCCAGTTGTCTGCTGCGGCTAAGTTCACCTCTGCGCTAACTCATCAAACGCCAAACGTTAAAATAAATCGGCTATCACAGAATCAAGCTCTGCAATCATGCAACATCGACGCTACACAAGATAGTTTGACGTGTACATTTAATGGCAAAAGCGACCATTTCACACTAACTAACACCGTTAAGCAGGGGAAAATCGCATCAACAAGCTGGCAGGATGATGACTATGTTTACCTTGGCTGGATGACTAAGGCTGAGGTATTAATGGGCTATATTGCGTTTGGCACACTTAACAAACGCAGCGCGCCCTTTTTCATTCCCGCCTCCCAGTTTTGCCAGTATGGTCTAAGCTCGTATATTATTGACCTTGGTAAAAGCGACTCACTATGCCAAAACCACGAAGGGTTTTGGTCTCACAGCCGTTTGCTCCCCCTACCCCAGCCCTGCAAACAACCACAGCAAATGATCCAAGATAAAGGTGGAATTTGGGCACTGGAGTTTATCGAAAGTAGCTATCAATGGCGGATCTGTAGATACAACGATAACGCAGGTAGCCTGTTAGCCGCATACGAGTACAGTATAGATTTAAAGGCAACACTGGCTCGGTATGGCTTACAGCCCAGTGATTACACCCAACTTACTTTTTTAACCAATGGCGATACTAACGCCATTGCGAATGCGGTAGAAATAGATAACGTTTTTCCGGTCAGTGATATTACACCAAATCTTGACCCGCAGACGATAGAATTGCCTATTCAGCAACTACAATACAAACTGACCAAGCTAGATTAATTGCCACTTACTCTTGTGCTTCACGTAACACTTGCATGTGGTTAGTTTGTTTTCTAAATTGATTTGGCGTGGTACCCGTGGTGATTTTAAATGCTCTAGTAAATGGTCCAACCGACGCAAAACCACTTTCCAGTCCAACAACAAGTACCGGCCAATGTTGTTTAGTGGGGTCTTGTAACAACACCTTAGCATGCTCAACTCTTAACTCATTGACCAATTGATTGAAATTTCGCGCCTGTAAGTTTTGTCGTATCACTCGGCTTATCTTATATTCCGGTTGATTAAATTGCTGAGCTAAATCAGCAACCTTTAACCCTTCTTTGAGGTATCCTTTTTGCGTAATAAGAAAGTGTTCGACCTGCTGCTGAAGTTCACTATCACCCTCGGCTTGCGTTGACTCACTTGATCTAGCGTACCTTACGGATGTTATTGTACGTTGAGATGAAAATCGCCAATACAGTAACACTTGCGCTGTCAATATGATGAGGATAGCTGCGCTTGTCACTGCCCATTCTTGAACCTCACGATTATCGGCAAAGCGATTTTCGGCCAATTTGGTGCCTGCGACACAAATAAAATAAGCGCATAAAAACAGCACTCTTTGTGCTTTTTCTGGCCCTTGAGACTGGGAGAATCCTCGACACCCTTCCCAAAATGCCAACATGAGCACACTAGATGACAACAATAGGGTAAGCTCATACGCCGCACTGTTAAGCCACTCCACGAATCCGCCAGTATTCATGTGTAACTGGCTGTCGATAAACAAATAGCCTTGTCGCCACACAACCAAAGCAGCAATGGCAGCTGCAAACACAATATGTCTCTGTAAAATGGCATTTTTTTCTCTAAATAATGCCCGAGCAAGCAACCAGAACCCATTACAGGTCACACAAGCACCAATGCCAATTAAATACTGATAACCATTTAAGGAATCTTGAGTTAGTTTTTTGGTCGTAGCCAGTGCTATTGAACCGCACACTAAAGCAAAGAGTAAATGTGCTGCTTTTTTTTCTTTTACAAAGAGCTGAGCAACAACCAAAGTACAACATAGGCTAAGCAGAAGTAGATAGTAATTTTCAATAGTCATGGTGATTGAAAGAATATTGATAGACACAGAAACTCTAACAGTCACACCAAAAGCATTCAAATTAACTTTGTAAGTAAACTTAACACCACCATTTTCAAAGTTTGGCCAACTTTCTTTGCTTTGATTTTCAAAATCAAAGCGACGAGATCGAAAAACCTTGTCATTTTATATATCAAATTTATTGATTTATAAGGATAAGTATTTTGTCTTCCCTCAACTTGACCAATTCAACAGGAGTTTCCTTAAACCCCTTTAGCGTATTGAATGGTGCTGCAAAGAGCTGGGTATGTGTTGCATTACTCGGGCAATGGATGTTTGCTGTTTACATCTTAAGCCTATATGCCATCCCGCTCATCACAGGGCTCACAGAGCAAAGTGCAGCTGCTTCACCTGCGAGTGGACACACGAAAAATGCCAAGGTATTTTTTAGCCATGTTTTACCCGCTGTGATTTTGGCCACCAGCGGCTTATTACAGCTTATTCCTACGGTACGAAAACACTTTCCACGCTTTCACCGCTACAACGGAAGAGTATTTTTTATTCTCGGTATTTCGGGCGCACTCACCGGGTTATACCTCACTTGGGTAACCGGCCTTAGGCTAAGCGATGTTGGTGCCATTGGTATCACACTCAACGGTATATTAATTCCCATTGCGATATTTTTTGCTTGGCGTACAGCCATACAAAAAAATATCGCTACACATCAACGCTATGCCGTACATAGTTTTTTCTTGGTTAATGGGGTGTGGACGTTTCGCCTTTATTTGTTTGGTTGGTACATGGTCAACCAAGGCTTCAATGGCAATACCGCAACCTTAGATGGCCCCGTCGATATATTTATTTCGTTTGCCTGCTATCTGCTACCAATGACACTCGCTGAACTCTACTTTTGGGCAAAACGCCAAACCAAAGCTAGCGCACCGGTGTGGATAATCGCGGTGATGATGAGCTTAGGTTTTGTGATCACCGCGATAGGCGTTTGCGCGGCCGCTGTCATGATGTGGTGGCCACGCATTTCAGCGGTCTTTTTTAGTTAAATTACAGTTTAATTAGTTAGGAGTAGAAACATGCTTTTAGTCAAAGCGAACAAAATCAACAAAGGCCTAATTACATCGGCAATCTTACTCGTGATATCAACGCTGATGTGGCAACATTTAAATGGCGGAATAGTGAGTCACTACTTACTTCAAAGAGCAGATCTTCCAGCAGTATCTAACGCATGGGGAATTATCATAATTCCCGCATTAGCTTGGCTTACTGCACTGCGGCTTCATAAAGCAAGTGGCACAGAGAGCATTAAAAAAACAGCCCCCGTAGTTATTCCTACTGAGTTTTTGGTCGCATTCCTTGTGATGTTAATCTTTAGCTTGTTGCAATCAGCCCTTTGGGAGTTCGGTTACCAAAGCCTCACCATGTATACAGCCTTAGGACTATTGATAGCTGGGTTATTTTATCCAATCTACCGCACAGAATGCATATTGGGACACGTAGTCGGTGCTAGTTTTACCTTTGGTTATGTTATTCCACTAATTGGCATTTTAGTGATGGCAATCGTTTCAGTGTTTTCTCTTTTTTGCTTAAAACCTATCTTTTCTAAACTACTAGAGAAGACGCAAGCACCAATAAGAATGGAGTAATAGTGACCTTGGAAAGCTCAAGACAAAACAAATAACCCCTAAGCGCCGCTATATAACTCGTTCCTTGTCGTTTTGACTCGTGTTAAATTAGCGATGACTGTTAAGAAAGGAACGAGCGGTTATGCAAACTAAGTTAGTTACTCACATTGTTATCGTGGCTATTTTTACATTGCTGTCAATTGGTAGCGCTGTTGCTAATAACTCAGCAGATCCGAACTCGACACTGCAGCTTTCGTCCGCTTATTTTTTGCAAAAAAGAACGGTTCATATCGTCCTGCCACCAAGCTATGAGCAAGGCAATACAAGCTATCCAGTGTTATATCTAACTGATGGTCAGAGCAATCTTGAACATACCGCTTCAGCGGCTCGCTTCTTGGCACAACAACATAAAATACCGGAACTTATCATTGTTGCGGTCGAAACCAACGAACACCGCACTCGAGATCTGACCCCATCTTATCGCAAAGGCAGCCTTGCGGTACTGGGACATTTTGCAGGTTCAACACGGCAGCAAAATCCGGGCGGTGCAGAAATGCTACTGCAATTTATCGACAAAGAACTCATCCCTTATGTAGACAAGCATTATCGAACATCAGGCTATCGCGCGTTAGCAGGACACTCATTTGGCGGGCTGTTTGCAACCTATGCGCTACTTGAGAAACCCGATTTATTTAATGGTGTGATGTTGGCAAGTCCAAGCCTCTGGTGGGATAAAGAGCGATTATTAAATGACTTACTGGCAAAAGCGTTAATCAACAAGTGTATCTACATCAGCATGGCAGACGAAAGTGCAATCATAACGCAGCCTTTTCAACGTCTTAATGATGCTTGGCGAAAGCCAAATGGAATTGACTTCAAAGCGCAGCACTTTAGCGGCGAAACCCATATGAGCGTCGTCTACCCGAGCTACTATCATGGTTTGCAGCACCTCTTTAACCATTATCAGCCATCCTTGAAAGTAGCGGCTGCCAGTGTCACTCAGCTGGAAAAGCATGTCGCCATCGCTAAGTCACTATATGGACTCAAGGCTTACCCCTACGACGCACTGACTTCGCTAGGGTATACCGCCCTATTCGAACGTAACTTCACAGCGGCCATCAACCTATTTAGCTTTGTGAGCCAGCACAACTCAGAATCCCTCAATGCACTGCAACAATTGGCAATGGCTTATCAGCAAAAAGGAGATAAGCCATCGCTACTAAAGACCTACCAAGCCATGCTTAAGCTTGAAGGGCTAAGTGAACGCGAACAAAAGCATTTATTCAATGAAATCAAATCATTGCAACACTTACATTAACTGATTTTTTCTAAAGTGATGATATTCACTTAACGCAAGTGGCACTGAAACCACAGGGTTTTGTGAGTGCCCTGCGCCCTCGCTAATGCTGTGCCCCCATCGCACATTAGCAGGCGCATGCTGTTCAAGTGCATCTAATAAGCCGTGAAATGAACCCGTAATGATGTCATTCTCAGCACCGCCAATGGAGAGATAAATATACTTAGGTTTGCTTTGAATATTGGCTAGGCTTTTTGCAAATTCTCTTACGACAACGGAGTCGTCGTACCACGCCGCAGGACTAAAAGCAAAGTAGCCATCAAAAAGCGTAGGTTTAGTCACCATGGTATAAAGTACAAAACTTCCACCGGCAGAGAATCCGCTTAAGATACGATTGTCATTAATTGAGTAGTTCTTTTCCAGATAAGGTAAAAGTTCGGTTTCAATGAACCGCAAAAACCTATCTGCACGACCAAAAATGGCAGGATCATTGTCACTCTCTGGACGGGCCTCAATCGCAACATCTTGTCGAGCATAAGGCGGCACTAAGTCGCGGTTGCGGGTCTGCGTCCAAAATTGATTGGGAATAGACACTAAAATGGCATCTTCTACCTTACCTTGTTCGGCAAGGCTGCTTAATACCTCATCCCAACGGGCGAGATTAAAGTTGCCGTCGGTGCGAATAATGAGTGGATAACTATGTGCCTTGTCATATCCTTTTGGGAGGCGAATAAAGACCTTGCGATCTTCATTAAGCACTTCTGAAGACAACACTACATCAACATAATCTGAAGTGTAATAAGACTGATACTGGGTAAACGTCCAACCAGCGGCGGCGATGACAATTAAACCTAAGAGGGAAAATAGATATCGTTTCATAAAACTTCCTGTCATTATTTTTATTATTATGGGTAATGTTACTCAAAGCCTGACTTATCCTACATTATACTGTCAAGAAACAACATAGCCTGTGGTTTTGATAATGAAGAAGACCAAGTTAACGCAAAAGATAGGCCATATGCTAATTCAAACTAGGCGTTCTACCCAAATCCAGCTCACATGGAGAAGCGCAAAGAGCTCTTTGCAGAAGGAGTGACACTAGACTTGGAGCTTATTTGCTTTCCCTGAGTGGAAAGCGACGCTAAGTCCTAGCTATGAGAATGATATGTTCAGATTTGGCGCTTCTACCAGCTATGTTGGCATGCAAAAACGTAAAGAAAATTATGACGCATCTTTCGCTATACCATTTAAGACGCCGACTATGATTTATACCGACTTAACGGCGTCTTATTTCTACAGTGACACTCTGCGTTTTAACCTTGGTGCGAATAACGTTCTTGATAAGAAACTACTTGGGAACCGACGGTGGCTTGTTCGATACGATAGGTCGAACCTATTTTGCTAACCTAAACTGGACGTTCTAATGCACTAGCATAGCTTGTGCAAAGTACGCTATCTACAGTAAATTGGCGCGCACAGATAATACTGTGCTCGCCTTTTTATACCAATTTGCTTAATTAAGTGGTCTATTTTGAGGCGAGAAAATCTTGTCGATAACTAGGCAAAAATTTTGCTATTTAGTTGTTCTAAATGAGAAATTTTTAACGCTGTTAGCGTCAGGTTTACTCCTTCAAATTGAGCAAGTATTAAGTCAAATTGGTATTATGTTTTATTGCACACGCATCGACACTGAAATAGCACAGTGATCACTTAGCATTTTGTCCTCTTGCATATCAGCAAAAAAATGCACGTTCGGTTCAATAGCAACTGAGCTTGCCAGCGCCTTGCTCACTAGAATATGGTCAATAGGCACAGGGTAACGCGGATGACAGCCCTGTAGAGGTTTTGTCACATTGACCAGCGGAGCTTGTTCTAGAGTTTGGTTATCAATCAGTTTTCGCCAAAAGACGTTACCGTCCTGACTCAAGCGGTGGTTAAAATCCCCCAGCACTACATACTGCTCGTCAGCATGCGCTTGGATCCATGATTTCAGCACTGGTAGTTGCTGAGCCAATAACTGACACGCTGGCCTATCAGAGTCTTGATAATCGGAGACAAAACAGCCGCTTTTGAGATGGACATTGAGTACTGATACTTCACCAGTTTGAGTCTGTAAAGTGACTTCTAGTCCATGCCTTAAACCTTCAACTCCCATCGCTAACGGCCCAAAGCTCTCTACATTGCTAAGTGCTATTTCTTTTTTTATTGCAAAAGCGGTTTTTTGTTGCGTCGATGTGTAACTACTTCCTCTACAGTCATACGTACGGCTA
Organism: Pseudoalteromonas sp. McH1-7; assembly: GCF_013366255.1. Taxonomy (NCBI): domain Bacteria; kingdom Pseudomonadati; phylum Pseudomonadota; class Gammaproteobacteria; order Alteromonadales; family Pseudoalteromonadaceae; genus Pseudoalteromonas; species Pseudoalteromonas sp. McH1-7. The sequence goes on from NZ_JABWPQ010000015.1 coordinate 75,078, forward strand.
TTTTCTCTCGCCGATAATACCAGCTGCCACTTTTGTGCAGGAAAAATTTGCTCCAAAGCAGCTACCGAATCTACTTCTTGGAGCGCAATAACGTCAGCATCTAAACCATCAGCATATTGGCGTAGCGCCAATATTTCGTCCTGACTTCTTGGTCTACACCCTGAACTTGCAGGGTAAGCTAAATGTTCAATATTCCACGACGCTATTTTGAGCGGTGCAACTGAAGTTGACCCCTCTTCTGTTGAGCTGCACCCAGCAACCGTTATCGAAGCGCTAAACGCGAGCAGTAATGCTTTTAGTGTTGTTGTCATAATTAACCTAGTTTATGCAATAAAATCTAACGTTAGCAGTAGTCTTTTCTGATGATTTGCCGTTTTAGGAGAGCGGTGTACTAGACCCTTGCCTTCATTTCCAGCCCACCGTTCCCCCTTTAAAAGCGCCACATCACCACATTCTAAAGACCTGACTGTTACATTAGAGTCAATGATCAGCCTGTCATTCTCTCTTTTAACTAAGTTATTATCAAGCCATTCGCTGCCAAGTCCAGCCAAAGTCGTGACCAATCTTACTGGTACTTTATCGACATGGAATTTAGGACACATCGCAGAATGTAAAGTTTTAAGTCGTAACCCAACCACGGTTAAGTCAAATAGACAACTAAACATGTCAACTATGCCGGTAATATAAACTAGAATCTCATCATCTATATGTAATCGACTGAGCGCATCTTTCATCTCAACAGCAATATTGTTAGCGGCAATTTGCGCTACTATGTCTATGTCAGGCGCCGTTTCTAAAAAGTCATTTATCTGTTTTTGTAATTGGCTTGATAGCGACTGCTGCCACACCGCAAGATTACACTCTGGCTGATAAATTTTGGTTAGCACGTTGGCTTGCTCAGCACTTTGGTAATGGCTTAGTTGGGTAGATCTATCTTGTGCTACACAATTGCTCATATTTGTTTCCCGATATAATGTATTTTTAGTCAATAAACTGGCGCAGCGAATAATTTTTGAAATGGCTATAAACTAAGGTTAAGGAGCCTATTACGGTCAAAAATACTTCAAGTGCTTCATTGACTCTATCCTCCCCGATTAGCCAAGGTGTGAGCAGCAAGGCTATACCTAAGACACCGACCAAAAATACTTTTGTAGATTTATGGCGCATGCAGCCAAGTGTAAGAATAGGTAGACTGATAGGTAAAATTGCCAGTAATAACCATTGATGAAACGACTCATCAAACAGTACCGCGGCACTTGCCATAACAGGTAGGGCGATGAACATTAATGGGAAAATTAAGCAATGAAAAATACACAGTATTGATAACCCAATTGCAATTTTATCTCCCAGAATTTGTCGTTTCATTCGCTTACTCCCATTGTTTCTTTGATACAATATAACATACCAGAATAAAAATGGGAGTAGTACCACTTTATTCAGCTATTGGTTTATCTTGAGCTATCGGGATCTTGTTGATAGTACGAGCGAAAGTAATTTGGGAATACACAGCTATTCGGTGTTGAGTCTATAAAGAGCCATCCTTTTTTCATTGTGAGCCACAATTAATCGATTCAGTTCTTGCTTACTTTGCTCTGGTGTTTTACCTGAGGTATCTAGCACGATACAAGCTGATTGCCATTGCTGGTATTTTCTTGACGTTACGCTTTCCCATGACGGCAATATAAGATTAGGAATATCTGACAGCCTTTTCTCTACACGCTCACGATGTATTTTTTGGTCAGAGCAAATCACTTCGATTTCGATATACGATGACTCTGCTGTGCGCGCAACATTCAACCATGCTTCCCGAGATGCGGCTACCGGATTGGTTGAATCAGCAATTACTGGAATACCATTTTTCAGATTTTCAAGTGCAAGGGCATAAGCAACTTTATAACCTTCATCGTAAAGATCACTAACACCACTATTTTTTAATGTTTGCTCTATTGTATCAACTCGTATGTGGACTGCACCGAACATTGATGAAAGAAATCTAGCAAGTTCAGTTTTACCAGTCGCAGGGAGACCTCCAAAAATATACAACATAATATTTTATTTAGCCTAAATTAAAAAATAAAAGAGAAACCTTAATTAAGATTACACAGGTATTATTTCTTGCCCGAAATCAATTAATAATTAGTGCATCAAATACTCAACACTTAAGCCTTTAGATCTCGGTTATATTGAAGCATTTAATGCTTGGTGGTGCAAAAAGAAATGCACTTAGCTTGTCTAACACTCCGTTATTTTCAATGAAACTAAGATATGCTTGATGGGACTCCTTGGATAGCCATATTTCATAGCAAAAAGCGCTTAGGGAGCACCAAAATACTGGACTGAGCGTGCTTGAAGATCGTTTTCGTTTTTATCATGGAGCTTGGTTTTTTCGGTTACATGACAAGCATAAATTAAACATTACTTAACACTGCCAATGAGCTAAGCACAACAACTAAGTCGTGGGTTTATTAAATTGTTTGCTGTGCTTACTCAGGATTATCAACTACTTCAACTGTTTGTGACTCTCGCATCACCCTCTTAATTAACGACTCTACTTCACTTCTAAAGTCAAATATATCACTTGAAGCCAATATATCGCCTCGGTAAAGTTTGTCACTCTTACTTAATTTAAAAAAGAAGCCTTCCTCCTCGTCCATTTTAATCACATGAAAGTTTATTTCATCACCAGCAAACTCTCTAATGTTATCAACTCTTGCTGCCAAATCTTCTTTTTTAGAAACAAAGCTAGTCAGCAATTCATCCTGGCCCAATTTCAACGATATATTATATCCATCACCGTATACTGGCTTTGATATTTCATAACGTGACTTAATCTCTTTTTTATCCAGCACCATGCTTTTACAGCTCCTATTTTTTAAAATAAAATTTAAAGCGATTTTTTAACGAAATATCTTTGTAACACGTCTACACCACATTAGCTTGTAATACCTGATTGTATTAAGTTTAATACCACTCAGGTTAAGCTTTGGTTCAATTTGTAATGAGGATAATGTTTTTCACATAAAAATAGGTCATGACTATGTATTACTTAATAATTATAACAATTTTATATAGCAGTTACACTGCTGCCAACGAAATAATACCTGAGCTAGAAATTGAACCGGTGACTCCGGGAGTATTTATTCATAAATCATATAGTCAGATTGCCGGCTGGGGTTTGGTAAGCGCAAACGGCTTAATTGTTGTTGAAGATAAGAAGGTATTTATTATCGATACCCCATGGTCTTCTCGAGATACGGAAAAGTTAGTTGATTGGATACACTCGCAGAAGTTTACTTTATTAGGGAGTATATCTACCCATTCTCATGATGACAGAGCCGCTGGTATTAAATGGCTCAATGAACATGGAGTCTCAACCTATGCAACAGACCTTACCAATAACTTGCTAGAAAAAGCAGGCAAGACCCAAGCTACGCACTCTATCAAGAAGAATAAATTTGTGTTAGCTGACGGCTTATTAGAAGTTTTTTATCCTGGTGGCGGGCATACAATTGATAACATCGTGGTTTGGCTACCAAAATCAAAATTGCTATTTGGAGGATGCTTTGTGCGTAGCCTTCAATCGCAGAGCTTAGGCTATACTGGAGAAGCTCAAATTGAGCAATGGCCGCATTCTGTTGCTGCTGTACTATCAAGATACCCTAATGTAGAGATCGTCGTTCCTGGTCACGGTGCGATTGGTAATATTGAATTGCTCAAGCACACAAAAAAATTGGCAAATAAAGCCACAAAAAGTGGGGGTTAGCTTGCATGACGAGGCAGGTGTTCCTGCCTCATACAAACTGATAGCGTATGAATCAAGTCGAGGTTAATTCAACCGATTTACTTCAATACAGCTATCCATATCTTTTAAATCACAACCTTTATGATAAAACGCATCGCGCTTTTCAGGGGTCGTTGCCATTTTTGCTGCTTGACGGCAACCTGAAATATCACCAAGTTCACAGCTTTTTGCATAATATAATGCCGCGCCTTTTTTATCTCGTATACGCTCTAGACCGCGCCATGCAAAGTTATAACATGCTTGTGCATCATTGTTCGTACAACATGCTGTATTTGCTTGCTGCAAAGCACGTGGAAACTTATCAATTTCGACTTGGCAAACTTGAGTCACTTTTTTTGGCATCTTTGGTGGTACACGCACAAAAAAGTTCTTGGTCGCGATTTCTTTCTGTTGATAAGCAACAGATATAGTCCACTTACCGTTAACAAGCTCATTCGCGTTTTCAAACTTCCACATCGCAAAATTATCACGGCCAAAATATAATGTATCTTCCCAAGAGGAGGTTGTTTCTGGTTTTCCATTGATCATGATCTCTGGATGCACAACCGTTACAGTAACTGGTACTTTAGTCGCAACATAGCTCGTACTGTTTGGATTTTCAGTCGTGCTATTGATTAGTTGATTTACCTGATAGCTAAAGCCAAAAAAGTTTCCTAGCTCAGCAGGTACGGCAAAGCCTTTTTTGAACTCATACCCCACAAGTTGGTTGTTTTGAAAAAGAGGCTGTGCATGACCTGATTTTTTAATCTCAGCACTGCCAAGCTCTATCGTATTTTTAACTACTTCTGTGCTTTCAGTGTTAGAAGCAGTTTTACAACCAGAAATAAAAATCGGTAATGTCGCTAAAAGGAGGGAAATGATGGTCTTTTTCATAATTTAATCCTTAAAAAAAGTGGCGCATTTTAAAAGAATTAAAAAGACATTGTCAAGTTACCATAATATATACAGACTGTTTTAAATTAATACCACTTGTTAATCCAACTATGCTTCTATTGGTATTATTTTTAATAATCATAATTCTTAAGCCTCGAATTTTTTAATTACTTCAAGTGACAAGTGATACTTCATCATTTTAAAAGTGCTTAGCAGCCATAGTTTTAAATATTTTCGACTAACCATAGAAAGCAGCTTTCCCAACGTTTTGTCACTGTAATAGACCGAATGCAAGCAATTGAAAGCAAACGGTCATCAACAAGCCATACCATTATTGGGTCAGCACACACAAATACCTATAAAAGGTAATTGCATTAATGAACAATATATAATCTTTTAGCGACTTGTAATATTTATTTTGCTAAATCTATCCATTGACCCTGAGTAAGCTCACTTAACTTCTGTGGATTTAGTTTAAACACTGAGTTAGGAGTTCCCGCCGCAGCCCAAATCTCAGAGTACTGATTCAAATCTTCGTCTAATACTGTATGAACTGATGAATTATGAGCGACTGGTGGCACGCCACCTATTGCATAACCAACTTTTTCACGTACAAAATTAGCATCAGCTTTGGTAAGCGTAATACCTGTTGCTTTTCTAACTTTGTCAGCGCATACCATGTTAGAACCAGAAGCAACAACGAGTACCGCTTCACCGGTTTCTCCATGTTTGAATATTAGTGACTTTGCGATTTGAGCAACTGTACACCCAATAGATGCTGCGGCATCTGAAGCTGTACGAGTTGAGCTAGGCATTTCCTGAACTACAAAGTCTTGACCATTTTTGGATAAAAACTCTTGCACTTTCATTGATGAAGGTTTCAATTCCTTTGACATATATTCTGTAACCTCATTAATTAAACTATAAATATAACGCCTTATTAACTATCAAAATACCTAAATAAACCGCTATGCTCTGGTATAATACTGACTAACAATTACACGACATTGTTACAAAGTAAACTGATAAATAGAAGCAAGAGAAATTTTCATCTTAATTATTTTATTTAGACATCGGCTACCTTGATAGGCTAAATACTACTAGCGCTAACTTCATAAGCTCCCCACCCTTGCTTGTCCATCACAACGTATCAAACTTGTGAGCTGCGTTCGATAGAGGCTTCACTCCTTGCGTAATTTCGTCTTCAAGATTGTTGGAGAACCGAGAACTCAATGCCGCTGGTTTTGCAAAGTAATAGCCTTGTAAAAAGTCAGCTCCAATTTCTCGTAGCACTTGCGCTTCATGTTGACTCTCTACACCCTCAGCTATCACGGCGATGCCGTTTTCATGAGCAAGCTGAATAAGATGAGAGACAATGTTTCTTTTGTGTTGATTGGAGTCTATGTGTCTTACTAATTCCATATCTATCTTTATATAGTCCGGTCTTAGTTGCGCCAACATATTTAAACTGGACCACCCAGAACCAATATCATCTAGTGCAACGCCAAAACCGCAACTTCGGTAGAATGCCAAAATACCTCTTAAGTGATTCATATCACGGGCTTGATGTGTCTCGGTGACCTCAAATACAATGTCGTGTGGCTGAAACCCAAGTTCGCTGATAGCAGAGGCTGTTGAACGTAAGCAATATGACGGATCGTAAATACTGGAAGGGTTGAAATTTATAAATATTTTTGAGTGTAAACCCGCCTTTGCGGCATGCTCTACAGCAGACTTTCGCGCGATTAAATCAAGAGAAAAGAGTAATCCGCTTTGCTCAGCTAAGTTAAAAACGAAGTTTGGCGGCACCATATTATTTTCATTATCGAATAGCCTAAATAACGCTTCATTGGCAAACACATCTAGGTTTCCCGGTTCTGAATATGCTCTCACAATAGGCTGGAACCAACTTTGGTAGGTCTCGTTGTCAACTGCCGTTTTTATCCAACGCGCTTGATAACGGCGCACGAATGTTTCGACACTTGCCACTCGACTAATCGCACTAATATCCGGATGACCATCATGTGCCATAGTCGTCACTTTAGATTGGCCAAATTCGGGGCCAGCTAAGCAACCGCCTATATTGTTTAAAAATGTACTAAGGCCGCGTTTTTCTACTACAACTTTCACACATTTGCTTTCTACCCCTTCTGGAGTTAAGGCCATTTCGGTACACATCTGCTTTAGGTTTTGCTCTGCATTACCAGTCGGTAAGAAAAACCAAAAATATGTTTTATCGAAAAAATACGACTCTATTGCTTCACAATCTGCGCACCACATAGCATCCTCCATAAATGGAAACTCATGTTATATACGCAGTCACGCTTTGATCCGTTCACTAAGAGGTGAACCCGAGATAAGGTTATGACGTATTGTGTAACCATAACGCTGTACCGCTAAGAGGTTAGGTTTGAAAAATCATTCGCGAAAGGTACCATCATCAAGGCTGAGTCGCCTTGCTCATTTGGGTGGATTGGCAGGTCAAGTTGCATCAAATATGTTATTTGAAGGCGCAAAGCAGGCGCTTCAAGGGCAACCTGTGAAACGAAACGATCTATTGCTACAGAGCAAAAATATTGATGCAGTTGCGAAGAAGCTGAGTCACTTGCGCGGTGCCGCAATGAAGTTAGGACAGTTACTTTCAATGGATGCTGGAGATCTGCTACCACCGGAACTTGCCATGCTGCTGACTCACCTACGTGCAGACGCTATGCCAATGCCACATAAGCAGCTCATTGGTGTCTTGGAGCATGAATTAGGGCAGGACTGGCTCGATAAGTTTAGTCATATTGAACTGAAAAGCTTTGCACAAGCGTCGATTGGGCAAGTGCACAAAGCAACCACCGAGAATGGGCAGCCTCTTGCAATCAAAATACAATATCCAGGAGTGGCTCAAAGTATTCATAGCGATGTAGACAATGTCGCGAGCCTAATCAAAATGACGGGGCTACTTCCTAAAGGGGTTAGTATTGCTCCTTTAATTGAGGAAGCAAAGTCGCAGCTTCTCGCGGAGACCAATTACCAATTAGAAGCAAATTATTTACAGCAATTTGCCAGAGGACTTTCTGATGACACGCGCTTTAAAGTCCCAGCTGTACATCAAGCGCTAAGTAGCCAGCATCTGCTGAGTATGGAATATGTCTGTGGCGCGCCGCTTGCAGAGACCGTTGCTTTACCACAATCTGTTCGCAATGACATAATGACTGCACTCATTGAGCTGTTCTTTATCGAAATGTTTGAGCTTAAATTGATACAAACAGATCCTAACTTTGGTAACTATTTATATAACAAAGACACCCACCAAATCGTGTTATTAGATTTTGGCGCGACGCGCATCGTCAACGATGCGATTAGTGTTGGGTATAAAAACCTGTTACGGGCAGCGAGAGAGCAAAACCGTGAAGCTGTTAAGCAGGCTGCATGTGACATTGGATATTTTGATACTGATATTGCACCCGAGTACTGTAACGCGGTTATTGAGCTGTTTTTACTTGCAACAACTCCACTTAGGTGTGACGGCCCATTTGATTTTGCTAACAGCCAGCTAAGTAAAGAGATAAGTGAAAAAGGACTGGCTTTAAATCGCTATTCCAACGAGTGGCACACACCACCTGTAGACGCTTTATTTATTCATCGAAAGCTGGCGGGGTTATATTTAATCGCAGCCAAATTGCAAGCCAAAGTAGACTTAACGCCACTGCAACGCTACTTAAGTTAGACTAAAGTAAGGAGGCTGTTGTTTGAGTAAAATACACAATCCAACAGCACAATACCACTAGAGCCGGCCGGATAATCATTACAACGCAAAGTCGCTGACACCCACCGCTAATATGTGTATACCAAAGCAACCGTCTACACTTTAAGCCTGCACTCAATGGATTGAGAGACAAATTATGACAACGGTCTGAAAAAGACCAGCTAGTTCAAATAACACATACAAGATATCCAAAACTTTTTTGGTTCTCGTTACTTAACACTCGTTATTTACCTTGTGCGACTCGACTTTGGCGCCCTGTGTGATGATAAAAACTCGCCAGAAACTGTGAAATAGCGCAGCGTTAGCGCCATTTAATAAACCATGTGCAACATGGGAGCGTTCGAGACCGATATTGCACATTAGTGTTATAGCGCAGTGATTAACTGTTTTTACGTACAACGACTCTGCGTCAATTACAGCATGCTTTTAAACACGCCATCTTTGCGTATAAAATGGTGGAAACATGCAGCACCAATATGAACGACCAGAACAAGTAACAGTAGTAGCACCGCAAAACCATGTCCCTCACGAAATACAGCAAAATACTCAATATTTGCCACCATTGCCGCTGGCATAGTCAATAGGTCGAACACGACAATTGGTCTTGCACCAAAGTACTGCATCAATAGACCGCTAACCGGTATGACTAACATTAAAAAATACAAAAGCCAGTGACTAAACTTTGCCAGCTTAACTTGAATAACGGGCATTGTTGATGGCAGCGCTGGGGCTATCGATTGTACTCGCACGATAAAACGCAATATCAGTAATATTAACGCCAGCACGCCAAATGACTTATGCAATCCAAGTAAGCTCAGTTGCCATGGCTCCAGTGAGCTCACCATGGCAAGTCCTGCACATACCATAGACAATATCAAAACCGCCATCGACCAGTGTAATAATCGCATAGTAAAAGTATAGCGAGTCACCAGCTTATTCACTTTCTTTCCCTCCCAATGCCACTATTAACTGTTCTTTCGCACGGCGTCTATAAGACTCAGCATAGGCGGCCGAACGTGCTCTTAAAATAGGATCGGCTGTTGCCGATAACCCCGTCGGTAAGATTAAAGGGTCAAAGTTCAGTGCATGGCACGCTCCTTCCAATTGTGGTTGCCACTGGGTAATGTTAATTTCCCCTGCGTTTACTTGAGCCCGATTACTTGGCCACTGAATAGCGGGGTTATTTTCATCATCAGCCGGTGCCGCAAGAGTAAACTGCCATGTAAAACGAACATTGCCCTGTGCAATTCTAGCCGCCAGCTCTTTTTGCAGCGCCGCACTGTCTGTAAACGGGTTTTTGCTCGCCTCGCCTAATGGTAACATTTGCCAACGTACGGCCTGCTTATTGCTTCGTGCATCATGTAAGTAAAAGGCATTGATGCTATGGTAAGTCTCGAGTGCCAAACTTTCAGTGGGTGTGTAACTTGCTTTCCATGCTAAAAAGTCTGCGCTTTCAGGATGCTTAGCAAAAAATGCCTTGATTGCATCACCACCCTGCTTTATGGCGACAAGTTGCTGATAAAAGTCATGCGGATTGCTCACAGCCATTACCGGAGGTGTATTCATGGCTATGTTCCAACGCTCTGAACCGGTAACAAAGCTGAGTGCAAAACTTCTAACAGGCGCACTCAACTCATCAGCATGTGGATTGTTACCAGCGATAGAAAACCGGCCAATAAAGGGGTGAACGCCTGCACTAAAAACTTCAGCATCCGAATAGTGCGTTAGCGACCCATTCGATACAAATTCTCCCGACACACAAACGCCTTTGGCATGCGCCCTTCTAAACCCGGGAAAGTGTGATTGCCCTTGTTGTAAATCAACAAATTGTTGGGCGGTAACTTTTGTGCTTGCCTGCGCCGGTTGCGTCAAAAATAGCACCGCGCCATACCAAGCGACGAACGCACTTATTCCATAAAACCTTGCCAAGGAATATCTAATCATAAAAATAAAAACCTCATTAAACCGAGCTTGAGATAACAAACTGCGCTGGCGAGTGCCGACTCGCTTATGGACAGCCACTCATCAGACCTTGGTTCCGGCAAAAAAATTTCACACCGCTACGCTCCAATAATCTTACAAAATTGTATTCTGAACCCGTTGAAAACTGCGTTATGCTATAGCTAAACGACCAAACAAACCGCACAATGAAGATATTGCTTGTAGAAGATGACCACGACACTGCAGAGTTTATTTGTAATGGCTTAAAGCAAGCTGGAGAATCTGTGGATCATACGCAGTGCCCAAAAGATGCAATAATAAAAGCCTCCACCACCTCATTCGATGCCATTATTTTTGATAGGCTACTGCCGTCGATGGATGGCCTAGACGCAGTAAAAATCCTTCGAGCAAGCCACATCTTAACTCCTATCATTATGCTAACGGCATTGAGTGACACCGCAGCACGGGTTGAAGGCTTGGAAGCTGGCGCAGACGACTACTTAGTTAAGCCCTTTGCATTTGTCGAGTTGCATGCAAGACTAAAAGCACTGTATCGACGCAAACCAGCTGCGCAAACCGTGAATGAATTACAAGTTGGTTGTGTAAAACTACTCAGAACATCAAGGCAAGTATTTAGAGGTGAAAACGAGATTGAGCTAATGCCAAAAGAGTATCAGATTTTGGAATTTTTAATGCTTCACCCTAATCAATTGGTTACCAAAACGATGCTGCTAGAACACGTGTGGGGGTTTAGTTTTGACCCAAAAACCAGTTTAGTTCAAACACATGTCAGCCGCTTACGTAACAAGTTAGACAAGCCTTTTAACAGTGAAGTTATCAAAACCATTCGTGGCAGTGGCTACTTACTTTCTGAACAATAATATGAAAACGAATACTCAAAAATACCATTTGGTACTGGCGTTTAAATTTTCTTTTCTATGTTGGATACTAACATGTGGTCTAGCACTTTTGGTATCGCACTTTGTGTCTCAAAGTGAACAGTCCAGACAACAAACCGAAATGCTTGAACTTATTGAGGAAGCCGTCGAGCTTTACCATAGTGATGGGTTGGAGTCTTTGGTAGAAGTATTTGAGTTAGCAGAAAATGAAACTTGGACCAAAGAAGAAGCGCAGGAGCATTGGCAAGAGGAAGGCTGGCTTATGGCGTTATACCAAAAGGACGTAACAATCGCTGGTGGCGATATAGGTTTTGAGCGAGCAAACACCGCAAATCCGCAGCTACAAACAGAAATAGATGAAGCAGCACAACACATTTTTTATCAGGCACAGCAAATCAACGATGGTCTTTATTTACATCTATGGCAGCGTCTTGACCACGATGTTGTTATTGCCCAGGACGCTAGAAAACAATTTATTGTGTGGCTAGCGATATTTTGCTGGCTGCCGCCTTTGCTCATCTTTGTCTATTTTAGACAAATGCAAGGCAATACCATTACCAAGCTGAGTCAACAACTCTCTTTAGTGGCTAAAGCACCTGAGCTGCATCGCACCGTCGCAAAAAGCGATGACCCACAGCTGCTACAATTATGCAGTGTGATCAACACGATGCTCGACGAAATTACCAAGCTCCATCACAATATTAAAACAATGTCTGTGGGAGTTGCCCATGACCTTAAAACGCCTCTAACCCGCGTTGCAAACCGGCTACAATCTATGGGTCAAGACATAGACGATCCGGTACAATTAGCCGTTCACCTTGAAAAGGCCTGTGAAGAATTAGAAAAAATCATCTCGACTTTTAATAATTTAATCCGCTTGAATAGTATTGAATCTGGAAAATATCAACAAGGCTTTAAACAGATTGACTTATCAACACTGCTTTTAGATCTAACTGATAGCTTCACTCCGGTTTTTGAAGACGCAGAAAAAACCTTATCCGTCTCGATATTGCCAAATATCAGCTGTTATGGAGATGCGGATTTGCTCGCGCAATTGGTCTGTAACCTGTTAGAAAATGCACTTGAATATACTAATCCAAGGGCGTCTGTATGGATCAGGCTGCAAAGTCACTCATCTGGCGTATTACTACAAATCGGTGATAATGGCCCTGGCATCGCAACATCAGACCAAGCACATATTTTCGAGCGCTTTTATCGTGCCGATACCAGCCGTTCCTCTTCAGGTAATGGGCTCGGGCTTAGCATTGTCAAAGCAATCTGTGACATACATGAGGCTCGGATTTATTTGCTTGAGGGTCAACCGGGCGCTGTGTTTAATATTGAAGTGCCAACTCATTAATAGATTGAGCTGAGCTTCGACTTGGTTAGTTTACAATTTTGTATGGTTTCGCACGCAAACTTGTAAAACACTAAAGTCAAAAATCATCCTACACTCATAGCTTATCGTTCACTATTTGAGTTAAGTTATGAGATCAGTCATTAAATACTTTTCAGTTTGGTGTGTGTTAACCCTATCAGCGACTGGCTGTGGCGGTGCGCAAGAAACCGAAGTCGCGCAAGCCAATCAGCAGCTCACTGACAACACTGAAATTACCGAGCCATCGCAGCCTATTGCAGTGGATAATGTGTTTGCGACACCACAAAGTACGGCCTCGTTTTTACACCAAACGACTTTTGGCGCTACACCACAACAGCTCAACACGCTTGTCGGCAAATCTGCTTCTAAATGGTTCATCGACCAAATAGCACTAAAACCAAGCTTGAAAATGAATTCAGTTGCAAAATATACCCCCGAAGACGGCGGTTTTAATACCCTATTCGTAGAATCAACAAGTATTGGGTTTTGGCAAGATGCCATCACTGGCGAAGATCAGCTGCGTCAGCGAGTAGCTTTCGCTTTATCTGAGATTTTGGTGGTTTCTAATGCCGGTGGTGACGAGCTCACTGACATCCCAGCGGCAGTAGCACGCTTTCAAGATATACTCATTGAGCACGCCTTTGGCAATTATCGAGAGCTGCTTCAGGCGGTAACTTACTCACCCGCGATGGGAACTTACTTAACATATTTAGGAAACCAAAAGGGAGACGAGCAAACAGGCAGGATGCCTGATGAGAATTATGCTCGGGAGATCTTACAGCTCTTTACTTTGGGTCTTGTTGAGTTAAACCCAGACGGTAGCGAGAAACGCGATAGCAATGACCAAGCCATTGAGTTGTATACCAATAAAGATATTACTGGTCTTGCCCGTGTTTTTACTGGGTTAGTGCTTGATGAGTCAGGCGCCGAACAAGCCGCTCAAGAGGAGTACGCGCTACCTATGGTCGCAGACCCTGAACTACATTCGACTAAAGCCAAATCCTTTTTAGGCTACACCATAGCTGCTGGCACCGATGTCAACCAATCAATCACGCTCGCATTAGATCATATCTTTTCGCATCCTAATGTTGGGCCATTTGTGGTTAAGCAGTTAATCCAACGTTTAGTAACATCAAACCCTTCATCTGGCTATGTCGCTCGGGCAGTAGAAAGCTTTGATTCTGGTAGCTACGTATTGCCCGACGGTACTAAAGTGGGCGCTAGCCAACGGGGAGATTTAACCGCAACGATTGCAGCAATTATCTTTGATAAAGAAGCTAGGAGCGAGAAAACAGCGCGCAGTGGCAAGTTAAGAGAGCCAATATTAAGATTTACGCAGTGGGCACGAGCCTTCGAGGTAAAAAATATTACGCCTGAGTATCAAGAGCCACTATGGGATACTCGTTCAGCAAACGCATTAAATCAACACCCCTATCGTTCAAGTAGCGTATTTAACTTTTTTCGCCCGGGTTACAGTGCACCAGGAACGCTAATATCGCAAAACCAACTGGTTGCACCTGAGTTCCAAATTACCAACGCCTCGTCAATCCCAGGTTATATTAACTTTATGACCTATTATATTTTTGGCTATCAACAAGATGTTGATGTGGCTGATTTACAAGCGGATTATGACGCCGAAAATATACCGCTTGATGCTCGTCAAGCTGTTTATAGCTTTCTTGCAGACTATGAATACGAACTCACTTTGGCAGATGACCCAAAAGCGCTATTGGCTCATTTAAATCTACTCCTAAGCGCAGATCAGCTCACTGAGCATACCGTGAATAAGATCACCCAAATTCTTGAGACACTACCGATGGAGGAACCACAAGATAGCCTTATTCGAGTGCAATGGGCGATTTTACTCGTGATGACCTCAGCAGATTATTTGATTCAAAAATAGGACTAGACAAGATGAAAAGACGTGATTTTTTGAAACTAAGCGGTGCGACCATGATGTCAACGTCCTTGCTTTCGTTGAGTCAAGCCGTTGTGGCAGCAGAACAAGGCGAAGATTATAAAGCTCTTGTTTGTGTATTTTTATACGGTGGAATGGACTGCCATGACACGATTATTCCTCTGGATGACAGTAACTATCAACAGTGGGCAAATCACAGATCCTCACTACTCAGTGCTTACCCTACGCCAAGAACACCACAAAATTTGCACGCCCTCAGTACTCCCTCTCGATTTAATCAACGCAAATTTGCCTTACCTCCAGAAATGGCGGGCCTTGCGAAACTCTACGATCAAGGACAACTGTCTGTAATTGGCAATGTTGGACCATTACTTGAACCTGTTAATACCTCGCATCTAGAACAAGCCACTGCAAGTGTGCCTCCTCGATTGTTTTCTCATAATGATCAGCAGTCAACTTGGATGTCTGGTAAAACGGAAGGGGCACAATTTGGTTGGGGCGGGTTAATTAATGATGCGCTTATCAATACAGGAAAAACGCAGCAGACGCCTTTTAATGCCATTACCACAGCCGAGGCTGATCTGTGGTTAACCGGCAGTAATACCTTTCCATACCATGTGAGTGATGGCAAAGCTGGAATAATAGAAATCTTAGAAGAGTTCGACAACAACCAAGGAATCGCTGACTACTTTGCGGGCAAAGAAAACAGTAGTAGCAATAATATACTTCAGCAAGACCTAGATACGCTTACTCGCAGCGCCATGGCGGCAAATTCGCAATACAATGATGCCATTGCCAATACCAGTTTTACCTTACCACAATTTCCTACCACACCATTGGCGCAACAGCTGAAGAATGTTTGCCAAAGTATTGCAACAAGGCAGCAACTCAACACCAAACGACAAGTGTATATTGTTGGCATGGGTGGATTTGATACTCACTCAGGTCAAGCTCAGAGCTTGCCTAAATTGCAATCAGCGCTTGATGGCGCACTTGTGGCGTTTAATACGGCCATTGCCAGCTTAGGGTTAGAGAAGCAAGTAACTTTATTTACCGCATCTGATTTTGGTCGTACCCTTGCTGTCAATGGTGATGGTACTGATCATGGCTGGGGCGCTCATCACTTTATTATGGGTGGTGCAGTCAATGGTGGCACTATTTTCGGCGATATCCCTCCTCCAGAATTAAACCATGCCTTTGATGCGGGTAGCGGCAGGCTCATTCCCACCACAGCTGTTGACCAACTGGCTGCAAGCCTTGGTAGCTGGATGGGGGTAGACGACAGTGCACTGCTGCAGATTTTCCCAAACCTTAAAAACTTCTCTGGTAAACTCAGTTTATTCAAAGGGTAGATTTTTATTCGAAATTAAGCACACAAGGATGTGCTGATATGCTCGAGAACGCTATCACTGATATAGGTGCGAGGAACAGCGTACTTTTAAACCCCAGTAATCTACTATACGTAGCTGAGAACACTTAACAGTAATTTAGGCGGTGGCAAAATTGCGTAACTGGTGTAAATACTGTACTCTTGCCCGCCGCCTACTACAGAGTAACAAATCATGAGCTTTAGCCACCTAGGTTTAGCCCCAGAAATAAATCAAGCCGTTGTTGAGCAAGGCTACGACCAGCCAACGCCGATCCAAGAACAAGCTATTCCCGCCATTTTAGCTGGGAAAGATGTGATGGCCGCAGCGCAAACCGGTACAGGCAAGACCGCTGGCTTTACGCTACCTTTGCTACAAAACTTGATGTCGGGCTCTAAACCAAAAGCCAACCATGTAAGGGCCTTGATCCTAACACCAACACGTGAGCTTGCTGATCAAGTATGGCAAAGTGTTAAACTCTACAGCAAGCACCTCCCTATCAGCTCTGAAGTCGTTTACGGCGGTGTGAAGATCAACCCGCAAATGATGAAGCTGCGTAAAGGCATTGATGTTTTAGTAGCGACACCTGGGCGATTACTAGACCTTTACCAACAGAATGCGGTCAAATTTGATGACCTTGAGGTACTGGTACTGGATGAAGCCGACCGCATGCTAGACATGGGCTTTATTCACGATATCAAACGCATCATCAAAGTACTACCCGCTCGTCGACAAAATTTGATGTTCTCTGCAACTTTCTCT
Organism: Pseudoalteromonas sp. McH1-7; assembly: GCF_013366255.1. Classification (NCBI taxonomy): domain Bacteria; kingdom Pseudomonadati; phylum Pseudomonadota; class Gammaproteobacteria; order Alteromonadales; family Pseudoalteromonadaceae; genus Pseudoalteromonas; species Pseudoalteromonas sp. McH1-7. Next base: position 91,775 of record NZ_JABWPQ010000015.1, read on the forward strand.
GAAGAGATTAGAGCGTTAGCAAAAGGATTAATCCATGATCCTATAGAGGTTTCTGTGGCACCTGCTAATAGCACCGCCAAAAGTGTTACTCAGTGGGTGTATCCAGTAGATAAAAGTAAGCGCACCAACTTACTCAAACATTTAGTTCAAACGCATGACTGGCAACAAGTGTTGGTATTTACCCGCACAAAACACGGGGCGAACCGCTTGGTTAAGGATCTAGAAAAAGCCAAAATCAATGCCGCAGCAATCCATGGTAATAAAAGTCAAAGTGCTCGTATGAAAGCCCTTGCTGGTTTTAAAAACGGTGAAGTACGTGTGCTTGTTGCCACTGATATTGTAGCAAGAGGTTTGGATATTCAGGAACTGCCCTACGTGGTTAACTTTGACCTGCCAAATGTTTACGAAGATTATGTTCACCGTATCGGTAGAACTGGCCGTGCTGGTGCAACGGGTGAAGCTATCTCATTTGTTACCCAAGAAACCGCAAGCGATTTATTTGGTATTGAGCGACTAATTCAACAGCTGGTGCCGCGTAAAGTGGAACCTGGATTTGAACCGCAACTTGCCGTACCTGAGTCAAAGTTAGATACGCGCCCAATCAAGCCGAAAAAACCAAAGAAACCGAAAAAGCCAAAGACAACAGACGCTGAGCAAGCAGCTTCTGCTCAGCCGAAAAACAAACCCAAGCAAAATTCAGGTCCTCGTAATAATAAGCCAAGTGGTAACGGCAAACCTACTGGTAACAACAATGGCAACCGCAGGCGTCGCCCATCACAGTCTACCAATAAGCCAAAGAACCAACACGCTGGAGACAAGCGTGCACCACGCCATAAGCCCACTTCTGGCAATTAAAGGTGTAAGCAGGTGTAATAACATTTACGACACCTTCTCCTAAGCTAAAAAAGGCTGTTAATCGTAACAGCCTTTTTCGTCAAAGGAGCTAGGCTATGAATAAGTTCAAGTTACTACTATTGACTGCATTCAGCAGTACCTTTTTAGCGCACGCGGGTACACAGTATCTAACCCAACCTGCAAGCAACATCACCTGGAGTAAATGGCCCCGTAAGTGCTCAAATTTCAAACCTAAGCTGTGGGACTGAATACCATTTTCGCTTCCGTGGAGATCCAAAACCCCCACGCACCACAATCCAAGGTGAAGATCTTACTTTTACTACGCTGCCTTGTAGCCCCACTAGCTACGCGAATGTGTCGTTCGAAACTGGCGGACAATATTACTTTGTGGCTGAAGGTAACGGCGGCAGCACGGTCAACGCAAACCGGTTAGCCATAGGTCCTTGGGAGCAATTTACCCTGATAGATATTAATGGCGGAGACCTTAATAGCGGTGATGAAGTTCATATTCAGACTACATCTGGCTACTACTTTGTTGCCGAACAAGGTGGTGGAGGTGAACTCAACGCCAATAGAACCGCAGGCTCTATCTGGGAGACATTCACGATTGAACTGCCAAATAACCCCGGTGCGCTCATCCAAAGCGGTGATAAAGTAGCGCTCAAATCCGTCAACGGCTACTATGTGCAGGCTCTTGGTAATGGTGGCTCGGGCGCAAATGCAGAGCCGACGGTTATTGGTTGTAATGCAACCTACCCTTGCTCATGGGAAATGTTTAAAATCATTTTTTAACGCACTTGTCCGTGGTAAAAAATTTTATCACGGCCTTACACGCGCTATCCATTCGAGCCATGTTATAATTGCTGTTTTAGAACTACAGAGACAGCGACTTTGACTCAGCCACTTTTTTCCAGCACTCCACTTTCCAGCGCCTTACTTGATAACCTCACTTCGTTGGGTTATCACACCATGACTGACATTCAAGCACAAACCTTACCGCTTATCTTGGCAGGTAAAGATGTTATTGGCCAAGGTAAAACGGGGTCAGGTAAAACCGCCGCTTTCTCTTTGGGACTATTACATAATTTAAATGTGAAACGTTTTCGTGTGCAGGCTTTGGTCGTATGCCCAACTCGAGAGCTTGCCGATCAGGTTGCTGTTGAAATTCGCAAGCTTGCCCGTGCAATCCATAACATTAAAGTATTGGCACTGTGTGGTGGCGCACCTATGGGTCCGCAAATTGGTTCTCTTGAACACGGCGCGCACATCATTGTGGGTACGCCAGGACGCATTGAAGAGCATTTGCGCAAAGGTCGCTTGTCGCTAGATGAAGTCAATACCTTTGTACTAGATGAAGCCGACCGTATGCTGGAAATGGGTTTTGAAGAGTCATTACAATGTATCATTGACCACTGCCCTAAAACACGACAAAACCTGCTTTTTAGCGCAACTTACCCGCCAAAAATAGAACAGCTTGCGCAACATGTCATGAAAGATGCAGCTAAAATCACGGTTGAATCAACCCACGATGATAGCTCAATTGAACAGTACTTTTATGAAGTCGACAATAACGATGCAAGACTGCCTGCAGTCCAAAAACTGTTAATGCAATTTCAACCTAATTCTGCGGTTATCTTCTGCAACACCAAGGCAGAATGCCAGAACGTATGCGACAGCCTATATAGTTTAGGTTTTGATGCAGCAGCACTTCACGGTGATTTAGAGCAAAAAGACCGTGACCGCACACTGGTTCGCTTTGCGAATAAGAGCGTCACCATTTTATTAGCAACGGATGTCGCCGCACGAGGTATCGACGTCGATCACGTCGATATGGTGATCAACTACCATATCGCCCATGACCCAGAAGTACATGTTCACCGCGTTGGCAGAACTGGACGTGCAGGCAATAAAGGGGTGGCGTGCTCTTTGATGAGCTATAAGGAATCACATAAAGTAAACGCCCTCGAAGACTATTTAGGCAAAACCATTGAACCCAATACCTTGCCAAGCGATCAAGTATTAAATAACAAAATTAACCGAGCACCGATGGTAACCATTCAAATCGACGGCGGTAAGAAGGCAAAATTAAGACCGGGTGATATCTTAGGAGCACTGACCTCAAATCAAGCGTTAAAAGGTGATCAAATCGGCAAAATCAAAGTCACTGCGATGTCATCGTACGTTGCAGTTGAGCGCAGTGTTGCCAATGTGGCGCTTAAAACAATCTCAGAAGGGAAAATGAAAGGCCGTAACTTTAGAGCACGCAAAGTAACAAAATAACAGATAGCTTTGCTTTTCCTACGGTGGTCAATTTTTCCCTGACCACCGCAATTTTTAGATTAACTCAGCAATTTCTCGCCTATTTATAACTTATTTCACACTACAGGGGTTTAAATCTGCGCCACGATCCCAAGGTCTTATACCAGTTGTATTAAGTAAATGATCTATCTTGAAGCGGGGAAATAGCTTTAGTAGCACCGCTCTCGCGTCCTGCTACCGCTAAGGTACCTATATCCATATAGGCAAGGCAAAAATTTTGCTATTTAGTTGTTCTAAATGAGAAATTTTTAACGAAGCTAATATGCTATTTCACCCTTCAAATTGATTAGATAATTAATTCAATTGGTATTAGTTAGGCAAACACTTTAAAGGAGTTTATCTATGAAGACCTTAATCATTGGTGCCAGTGGTCAAATTGGAAAAATGACGACAAAGAAAATGCTGGAACAAGGCCACGACGTTGTGGCGTTAGTGCGTAATAAAGACAAGTTAGCAGATATTGAATCTGAGCAACTCACTATCACTGAGCAAGATCTTGAGAACGATTTTAGCGCTGCTTTTGACAACGTCGAGCAGGTAATATTTAGCGCAGGCTCTGGTGGGGAAACGGGTGCGGACAAAACCCTACCGATTGATTTATGGGCCGCCATTAAAGCTATTGATTATGCTGTGAAAGCAAACGTTAAACATTTTATTATGGTTAGCTCTATTGGTGCCGACGATCCTGATAACATTGAAAGTGAAATCAAACCGTACTTGGTAGCCAAACACATGGCCGACCAATACCTACAAAGAAGTATCGTAAACTACACCATCGTTCGACCTGGTACATTACTTAATGAGCCCGCAACTGGTGGATTCTCCACTTCACGCACTGCAAATAGAGAAGACGCTGTAATAAATCGAGAGAATGTCGCTGACGCACTAGCTTACCTTGCCACTTTGCATCCTCAGAATCTAACGTTTGAGCTATTTAATGGTGAACAACCTCTCAAACAAGCACTATGCCAATAAGTGGGTTATATCTCGGGGCTTAACGCCTCGGGATATATGTCGAAAACACTTCTTGCTGTACCGATATAAAAGCTTGCTTTTATAAGAACTATTCTGTACCATTCGAGACTTGCTTTATTAATTCCACTCTAGATAAAGCAAACCTCAAGTAATGCCTCCTTGCCCTGATCCAGTAAGTCCGCATAAAACATACAAACAGAGCTTAATATAGTCAGGCGAAATAAAATCCAACAGCATGTTGGTACAGACTGTCATACCCATATCGGGTCGTTGTGAGTACAGTATATCCTGTTCGCTAAACTGTAATGAAGCTCATCTACTATTAAAAGCATCAGCTAATTTGCTGTGCATTATAAAAGTGAGTTTTATTATGTCATATACATATAACGGAACAGAGATCCGTGTTGAGCAACCAATTCGCTCAATTTCGGTGAACAAATCTAAAGTGATCTTTGCTGACGGCACAGGCCGTAAGATCACACAATTCGCCAATGGCGGCGAAGCACGTCAGTTTCTGAGCTGGTTAACTTCAGCACATTGATTGTGTGGTAATACCAATTTGACTTAAAAAAATGCCGGACAACGTCCGGCATTTTTGTATCTTCAATATTTGTTAAGCTTAGCAATAGTAAGCTTCAACAGTCCCTTTTGACTTCAGTAGCAAAGGCTGACCACGACGGTCTAATGCCTTTGGTGATGCTACCTTAATCCAGCCTTCACTGATGCAGTATTCTTCAACATCAGTGCGCTCTTTACCATTAAAACGAATGCCAATGTGGTGTTCTAGTACTTCTTTTGCGTAATGTGGACTACGAGGGTTGATAGAAAGCCTATCTGGTAATGCTGGTTTTTCAGTTGAATCTGTCATTTTGTTTCTTCAATTATTTAAGCATGCTGTATTGTAGGTAATCGTATCGACCTGCTCAATAGCGGTCGACCTAAATTTTGACAAAACTCTGCTTAACCAAACATCAAGCGTTAACATCAACAATAACGCGCCCTCTTACTTTGCCATCAAGCAAGTCCGCTGCTGCGGCAATCACCTCATTCAACGTAATTTCATGGGCAATCATATTGAGTTTATTTAATTCAAGTTCGCTTGCTAATCGCTGCCATGCTTCAATTCTTAACGCTTTGGGGCACATCACACTGTCAATACCTGCCAACGTCACCCCTCGTAAAATAAAAGGCGCCACTGTGGCAGGTAAATCCATACCACCAGCTAACCCACAAGCAGCAACTACACCACCATATTGTGTGCTAGCACAGGCGTTTGCTAAAACGTGTGAACCAACTACATCTACCACACCAGCCCAACGCTCTTTTGCAAGCGGCTTTCCAGCTCCTTCTAACTCACTGCGATGGATCACATTTTGCGCACCAAGCTGGCTAAGAAATTGAGCTTCTTGCTCTACCCGCCCGCTTAGCGCCGTAACACTGTAGCCAAGCTTTGATAAAATAGCGACGGCAACACTTCCTACGCCCCCTGCTGCACCAGTCACAAGTACCTCCCCTCGTTCAGGTGTCACACCATGGCGTTCAAGCGCCATCACACATAACATTGCGGTATACCCTGCGGTGCCGATAGCCATCGCATCTTTTGCCTCAAATTGAGTCGGCAAAGGAACCAACCAGTCACCGTTCACTCGCGCTTTTTGTGCCAGACCTCCCCAGTGCTTTTCACCTACTCCCCAACCATTAAGGATCACAAGTTGTCCAGGCTGATAATCGGGATGCGACGAAGTAGACACTTTCCCCACAAAATCGATACCAGGAACCATAGGAAAGTGCCTAACTACGGGAGACTTGCCAGTAATAGCTAACGCATCTTTGTAGTTTAGCGTTGAGTACAACACGTCTATATCAACGTCTCCAGGCATGAGTTCTGATCCAGTTACCTCATTAAGTGTTGCGACGTAATTACCACCTTGTTTATCAATGACTATTGCTTTATACATATCGTCTCCATTAATTAGACCAATCGTCTATTAAATTACAAAAAAGCGGGGCATACCCTGCTCAGATGTAGCTTGGTTAATCCGGCATTTGAATCGAGCGAATAAAAAACGTTGAAAAGCGCTGAAGTGGTACACCACTTTGTTCAAGCTTGGCTCTCATAACTGCGCCTTCCCAACCATTCCAAAACATGTAGGCCAGTTCATCACAGTGGTGCTCAGTTGAAATCTGACCAAGCTGCTTGGCGTGCTCAAAGCATTGAGCGACCAAGATTTGCCACTCATTCAGAACGTCACCTAGTTTGTCTCTAAAAGATTCTGGTAGCTGAGCAATTTCTTGACTTAAATTGCCAACTAAACAGCCTCGTGTGTAATTATACTTCGCCATCGACCGCTCAGCTTGCTCCATAAATAGTGCAAGTCTGGCTAACGGCTCAAGACCCTCAGCGGATAAAGCTTTAGTGAGCTTTGCACTTAGAAACGATGAGTAATGTTCAATCAGTACTAAACCATATGCTTCTTTGCTCGCAAAGTAATGATAAAAAGACCCTTTTGGTACATTTACCGTTCGCAAAATGGCATCAATCCCAGTAGCAGCAAAACCTTTTTCGGTGAGAATTTCCATACCTGTTCGGATCAATGCCGCCTTAGTTTCACTAAAACCAGTTTGCTCTTTTTTTGGTCGGCCACGACGCCGCTTTATACTACTTTCATTCATAAATTGAATATTAGACCGATCGTCTAATTATGTAAATAGCCATTGTTATGTAAATTCAATTAGAATTTTTACCAAACGGTGATGTTTTCGTGTACAACAGCGCGCTACACCCACTGCTAATTTTTAGTACAACGAATCAGTTTTAACGCCGAGATTGGCGACTGAGTCACAAATAATTAACCTGAGGTTTGGATAAGGAATATTCCAACTCATTATTGCTAAAGCACAACTTAGTTTTTTCCTTGCCTAGCCAGAAAGTTTTAGGGAAAACACCGCTTCGCGTCCTGCTCTCGCTAAGGTACCTACATCCTGTAGGCAAGGCGAATTTACTCACCGATAGCTGGCCATTGGAAGTGAATTCAATGCAGTTAGCGCTAAAACTGGCTGCTAGAAAGGCATTAATTATACGCAGCTCAGCTTAATTAGTTATCACTGGAGCGCTGTTTTGTTGCATCAACAAGCTGCTGGAATGCCTGAGTACTACCCAAGAGCTCTCGTTTTATATCATTCCACTGAGCATTATGGTGACCAAATCGTTGCTGCCAGTCCTGCTTTTCATCCTCATTAAGATGGTAAATCTTAGCACCAAGTGCCATCAATGCTCGTTTGCAGCGCTGCTGGCGTTGTTCAAATTGCGCCACATGTGTACGAAACGTTTGTAACCCCGCTTCTTGGATTTCCAGTTTAATCTTATTAGGTAAATTATTGAGCCACTTTTGATTCGCAACTGTTACCCACGCATCTGGCACACTCTCAATCAGAGATACATGACCTATTTGATGCCTTAGTTTATCTGGACCGGCAAAAAGCCCAATCACACTGGGATCCATCACGTCAATATGATCAGTTCGCGCCATTTTAGCTACCTTGGCCCATGGTACATCTACAACATTAGCAGGCGTCATATTATAAAAGTGGTGTAATACTTTTGATGCAGGCACTCTGAGCACAACCCCTTCAAGCTTTTCAGGCAAATTAATTAACCGGTTAAAATGCTTGGTACTGGTTAAGGTTCTTGCTCCCACAATGTGATGTATCAGTACAGTCAGCTTCCCTTGTTGATTAATTGGATCAATCACCATGGATTGCCATTGTGGCGAGCAAATCAAATTAAGAAAGGCTTGATTGGCGCTTGCCCAAAATGGAATATTGAGAATATCTAATGCGGGTGCGGCTCTAGACAAGTTAGAGACTGAAATCAGTATCGCCTCTACTTGGCCTCTTGTCACCGCAGCCATTAATTCTCGTCCAGAGCCTAATACACCATTATGATGGATATCTACATACACTTTGCCATTAGTGAAACGTTCAACGAGAGATTTAAACTCAACGTGCATGTGTGGAATAAATTCGGATTGATAGATGGGATAAGGAGAAGCGAGGCGCAAGGTGTAAAGAGCACGCTGACGTTTAACTTTTTCTTCCAAATCCGACTCAGAGGACGCTTTTGCGCGCTCCGATAAGAGCAGGCTTGCACCTACTGCAAATGAAGCTTGTAAGAATTGACGTCTATTGGCAGGCACTGGCAAAACTATAACATAGGACTACTGTCTAAAAGATAGCTGAGACACATGCTATTGCAACTTTGCGGGCGCATTACTCCAGTTTAAGCCAAAGACTCACTCACAGACATTGACGTTAGCTTTTATCACTAATTTACCCCTCGAAATAATTGAGCGTCTAATAATCTATCTTTTTAAATCAAGTTACACAGCGACTTAGAAATAATAAGTATTTAACAGTCAGAAAGTTAACAGCTTGAGTCAATCACTAAGATATAAAGTTAGGATTTCTTATCTGTAAAAATTTCATTTTTCACATTCTCTGCACTTTTGCCTGCCACCTTAAAAGCTCAAAACACAATAGGGTTGGGAATAATGATGAATAAAGTCAACATCTTCGGTACAGCCGTGCTACTCACAGCACTCACTTGTTTACCTGTGTTAGCGCAACACAAACGCTTACCACCGCCACCAAAGCAAGCACCTTTATCAACATTGGATATTGAATTGTCTGCACTTATTGCTAATCATGGGATAACGGGTAAGGTACTCGGTACTGAGGAACTACCTAAAATATCAGAACCGATTGCGCAACTTGGCATGCAGTTGTTTTTTACCAAAGCGCTCGGAGGTGAAAAGTCCGTGGCGTGTGCAAGCTGTCATGACCCGAGGCTTGGTGGTGCCGACGGACTTTCTCTGCCAATTGGCACTAACGCACTAGATGTTGACGTGGTAGGTCCGGGACGTCAAGCGGTGAACGATGAAATTAATATTCCACGCAATTCTCCCACTATTTTTAACTCTGGGTTGGCAAACAGCGCGCTATTTTGGGATGGTCGTCTGCAACGGATCACCATAACTGATGAAGCCGGTAACGAAAGCAGCTTTATCAGCACACCGGATTCAGGCTTTAATCAACCAGACCCTAACGCCGCAGACTCCCTTGTAGCAACGCTATCTCGCTTTCCTGTGACCTCAAGAGAAGAAATGCGTGGCGAAGCGTTTGAAAACGCCACAACGAATGAACAAGTCAGAGCGCATATAGCACAACGGATCGGTGATTATGGCGAAGAAGCAGGTAGCCTCGCTACTAATGACTGGCTGCACGCGTTTAGAAAAGCATTTAACTCTCAAGCCGACGCGCAGAGCTTAATAACCTTTGATAGTATTGCCTTTGCTTTGGGACAATACCAAGCATCCTTTGTGATGGTCAACACCAGTTGGCACCGTTATGCCCGAGGCGATCGCTCAGCATTAAACGAGCAACAAAAACGGGGGGCGAAGCTATTTTTCACACCTGTCAACGAAGGCGGTGCAGGGTGTGTCGCTTGTCACAGTGGCGAACAGTTCACTAATAATGGCTTCTTTAATCTAGCCTTTCCACAGTATGGAATTGGCACGCAAGAAAATCGTGCCGATATTGGCCGAGCAGCGATTGACTCCACACCCCGTAATCTGTTTGCATTCAGAGTACCGAGCCTTATCAATATCGCATTAACGGCTCCTTATGGCCACGCTGGTGCCTATGAGACGCTAGAGCAAGTGGTGGATCATTATTCAAACCCTGAGCAAACCATTGAACGGTTTTTCCAACAGGGTGGCGCTTGTGGCTTAAAGCAGTTTGCCTTATCTGCTCAATGTGACACACTAAACCTCCAAGCTAGAGAAAATAGTGAAGCGGCTTTGACGTTATTAAGACAGTCCCCTTTTGTTGCTGCAAACTTAGCACCACAGCAAAAACAAGATCTCGTTGCATTTTTACATACACTCACAGACAAGTGTGCCAAGGATCTAAAATGTGTAAAAAGATGGGTACCAAACCGTAACACACCCGATCCTGATAACCTGCGCTTACGCGCGCACCACTAATAGGCGCAGTAGTAACAACTATGAAAATGACCATCCGCGTCAAACTTTTGCTAATCATTTTAATAGCCAACACTGCGTTAGTGCTGGCTATTTATATCGCCAATAAATTAGCATTTGAGAAAAGCTTCACCAGTTATCTAAGAAATACGACTCGCGTGCAACTTCAAGAGGTAGTCAATCAAGTTGCCGAAAACTATGAGCGTTATGGTTCGCTAAACTGGGTGTATCGCGGTTCAGAGTCATGGAATGATATTGTTCACCAATTTTATGATCTGCCAGATGACGCTCCTCCTAAAGCACGCTTTAGACCTCCACCACGCCACCGAGCGACTGCAACTGAGCGACCTAGACGGAAAGACCGACCACCGCGTATGGGTAACAAAAAACGCCTGTTACTCAAAGACCCGCAAGGCAATATCATCATGGGTAAGGCTCAGAGCATACATTCATCATTCTGGTTTCCTGTTTATCAAGGAGAGCATTTATCAGCGCCAAATCATGACCATGTGGTTGCATATCTTGGCGTCGAACAAAGTGCACTGATTAGTAACGAGTTCAATCAATTATTCGCTCAGCAACAACGACAGCAGTTTGTTGTCATCGCGCTTGTTGCATTACTGATCACGCTGATCATTGCAATACCGTTTAGTAAGTATATGGTGCGCCCCATCGTTCTGTTACGCCGTAATGCTAAAACACTTACACAGGGGAATTATGACTCACGAGTCGAGATTAACAGTAATGACGAGCTGGGATTACTGGCCCGAGATATGAATCGTCTCGCGGACACCTTGGCACAAAACCAAGTAGCAAGACAGCAGTGGATAGCTGATATTTCTCACGAGCTGCGCACGCCCATTGCTGTGCTTCGGGCAGAGCTTGAAGGTATGATTGATGGTGTTATCACCAGTGATCCTGAACAACTTATCTCACTCAATGAGGAAATTCAACGGCTCACTCGTTTAGTTGATGATTTACATCAACTATCAATGTCTGACCGTGGTGCACTTACTTACAACATGGATAGAGAAAATCTCCATGACCTATTGCAACATACTTTTAGCAAAGCTAGTCATCAAATTGACAAACATCACCTCACCTATTCGCTACAGTGTGATGATAATATTGAGATTGAATGTGATGCCCAACGATTCAGTCAACTATTTGATAATTTATTACAAAATACGCTGCGCTATACCGACTCCTCAGAGCAATGCCCTGGCATCGTAGAGGTTGAGGTCAAACAACAACAAGGGAAAACTGTCATTTACTGGCAAGACAGCGCCCCTGCGGTACCTTGTGAACAGTTAGATAAGCTATTTGATAGACTCTATCGTGTGGAAGAGGCAAGAAGCAGGAAAACAGGGGGTTCTGGTCTTGGGCTTGCGATTTGCCAGAGCATTGTTGCTGCACATAACGGAGAAATCACAGCAAACTTGAGCGAACTTGGTGGTCTAGCTATTATTATTACCCTGAAAAAATAATGGATACCTCCCGTGCCAAACAAACATATTTTAATTGTTGAAGACGAACCAAAGCTTGCTGATATATTAAGTAAATATCTTGCACAAGCTGAATATACCAGTCACCTCGTATACGATGGGGCATTGGCAGAAGAGGCTTTTAAGGAGCAACAACCTGCATTAATTTTGCTTGACTTGATGTTACCCAATGTAGATGGCATTGAGATCTGCAAACGGATCAGAGCACATTCAACGGTACCTATCATTATGATCACTGCAAAGGTTGAAGAAATCGACCGTTTGCTCGGCTTAGAGGTGGGTGCCGACGACTATGTGTGTAAGCCGTATAGTCCAAAAGAAGTCGTCGCTCGAGTAAAAGCAATTTTGCGACGAGTTGAGCTGAATCAACGCGGTGATATGTCGGAAACTGAAAGCAAACTCAAACTTGACGAAGAACGCTTGTTTGTCTCTTTTCAAGAGTCCAAAGCAACGCTTACTCATGTCGAGTTTATGTTATTAAAAGCCATGTATGGCCACCCCTGTCGCATTTACAGTCGCAATTTGTTGATGGACCATATTTACGACGATAGCCATATCGTTAGCGACAGAACCATCGACAGTCACATCAAGAATATTCGTAAAAAGCTGCAAAATATCGCCCCCAAGTATGACTTTATCCACTCGATTTATGGGGCTGGGTATAAATTTGAAGCCCAAGAACGTGGCACGGAAACAGGCTGACAACACAAGCGCCTGCGTATAGCATCGCTGGCGCTTGCTTTTATACCAATTATCTTAATTAAGTGGTCTATTTTGAGGCGAGAGAATCTTGTCGATAACCCCGCTACCGCGCCCTGCTCTCGCTAAGGTACCTACATCCATATAGGTAAGGCAAAAATTTTGCTATTTAGTTGCTCTAAATAAGAAATCTTTAACACGGTTAGCGTCAGATTTATTCCTGCAAATTGAGCAAGTATTAAGTCTAATAGGCATTATACTCCTCCCCTTTGATTTTTAGCGACTACACCACGCTCCCTTTTATTGGTAAACTCAAAAGCAAAAATAATAAGGAAAACCAATGAAAAAGCTGACTTTCGTCATCTTATTATCCTTAACAGGATGCAGTAACAACAATGTTGTGGAACGTATTACACCGCCATCTTCAGTGATAAAACATAGTGCTATCGAGGGCTATGAAGACAGGTACAGCAATCTATATAATTCGTTTGAAGCTTATCCTGCTACCTGTGAAGCACAGTGCTACCCTCCTACACCACGCATTACGTGTAAATCACAAATGCAAGATTGCACCTATGTTGGCGAAAATCCATCACTGTCACTGACAACTGGATTTACAATTCAATGGCTTGGGCATGCCAGTTTCAAGGTTAATTCACCAGACGGACAACAATTCCTATTTGACCCTGTAACGGCGCAATTTGATTGGCCTGTAAACTGGGCATTTCGCCTTTCAGAAGGATATAACCGCAACCTGCCAACCGCGCTAAGTAAAGCTGAGCTTCAACAAACTGATGCAGTTATGTATTCACATCTACATTACGATCATTTCAACAAAGATGATGTAAAAACCATTGGCACTAAGGCACAATTTTTAACGCCACTTGGATTTGCCGAGCATTTTCCTGATGATGGATACAAAGTTTCCGAAATGGCGTGGTATGCCAGTAAACAACTCGGTGATGTCACTGCACATTTTGTTCCCGCTAATCACTTCAGCAGCCGCATTTGGGTTCCTTTTCTGTATGAAGATCATGGCGCAGCATTGTGGGGTGGCTGGGTATTAGAGCATCAGGGCCACACATTATTTTTTGCCGGTGATACAGGATACTCTCCACACTTCAGAGATATTCAGCAAAAATACGGGGATATTGATATTTGTTTACTTCCGATTGCGTCATATCATAGTGAAGAACACCCTAAATGGTATCGCAAAGTACACACGACACCAGAAGATGCTCTAGTAGCCGCACAGGAACTAGGCTGCAAAGTAATGGTGCCATGGGGCTATGGTAATGCCAGTTGGAAAATGGGAGACCGGACATCACATTCAGCCTTATTCCGCCTATTAAAAATGCAAGATACACTCAAAACAGCCACCCCCATATACATATTAAACGAAGGGGATTCACTTAGTTTGTAAAAAGTCAATTTGGCGGCGCGGCGAAAAATTAAAATAATCTATAATGATGGCCACCGCCATGCTATCGTAACGTCTTTATAAATAAAGAGTTAAATATATAACACATCAATCAATGATAAAGAGTATCAATGAACATAGACGCTAATTTACTTGGTCAAGCGGTATTTATCCTCGCTATCGTATTTGCAGGTTTAGGGTTCTATTTGGGGAAGCGAAAAACCCAAACCCCCATTTTAGTCTCGGTTCTTGCTTTTTTCTCGGCTGTCGCCGCACCACTTGGTTTAATTTTTTTGATGGCGCTTACAATCAAGAACGATTTACCTAAAGCACAAAAGATAACTGATATTTCAGACAACTAAGGGGCTGAAGAAGTTAGTGAATCAGCTAATACCAATTTGCTTAATTAAGTGGTCTATTTTGAGGCGAGAAAATCTTGTCGATAACTCCGCTACCGCGTCCTGCTATCGCTAAGGTACCTACATCCATATAGGCAAGGCAAAAATTTTGCTATTTAGTTGTTCTAAATGAGAAATTTTTAACGCTGTTGGCGTCAGATTTACTCCTTCAAATTGAGCAAGTATTAAGTCAAATTGGTATAACACACCTACACTTCAAAGCGTAATACCACTCTAACTGCAAGCCATTTCTCAATATAAGGCAAATTTGTGCGTCCATAGCAGATAAATTTAGCGCTGTATTAAGAGATAGCAGCAACTAGAGAGCAAATTGTTATGCCAAGTTCAGGTTAATTTACTTAGCCTGAAGCTGGAATAAGGAATGATATAACCAATTGTTTTTAATGAATAAATTAAGTTGTATTCTTATCTAGCCAGACAATTTTGGGGATAACACCGCCCCCACATCCAGCTCTCACTAAAGTACCTACCTCCTGTAGGCAAGACGAATTTATTCCCAACAATGAACGATTGACGTGCAAGTTCACCTTGCCGACAGAGTATTGGTGCCAGTGCGTTGGCTGGACGTAATATCAAAGCCCCCCACCAAAAAGCTAAATCCAATTTAAAAACAACACGTTACAAGTATCAACATGCAAGTTTAGAGTTAGGTATGTTATACTCTAAACATACCAATCAAGGAGGTATCATACCCGAGTGAGTAGAGCTAAACTAAGCCAAGACGAAAGCCTATCTTTTAAAGTTAATTATCAACTTCTTCCCAAAGAGACAAATCAACTCGACCTGTATTTTTCGATCCCAACTGATATGGGGATCAATAGCAGCACCCTAAATGAAGTCGAATACTTTAATGCCAACATCAAAAGCCACAGCGCCTATTACTCAGAACAACTTCATCTACCCTTGGTGCGAAGCCGTTTTATCAGTCAAAGTAAAGGTCAGAAAACAGATTATCGAGTCAACTTAAATTTATTCTGCTATCAGATCCGTATTGCATTAGATGCTGATGTAAAGCAGACACTGAAGCTAAAAGAAGCCGATGAGTTTTATCCAGCCGCACAGTTATTAGTTGTAGAAACCGAGCGTTTGCTGAAGAAACTAAGGCGCTACACACCACCAGACAATAAACTACAACCTTATTATCAAAATGCCGATAACTACTTAAGCTGGCATACAGAGCAGGCTTTTTTGAAACTGCTGTCAACCGGTCCAAAATCCAGCGACTTTAGTCAAGAGCGCAGTGTCATTACGCAGTTTTGTCAACGTGAAAGCCAATATCGCGAGGAGCAACGCTATAACTCCCAAGTTACACTAAGCGATCCAAACCGCATTACCAACAAAATGAAGTTACTCGAGCGCCTAATCGAATATGGCGTGGTTTTTAATAAACAAACGATAGACTTAAGTACCAACCTAAAGCGCCTAGTGCGAGGGGTTGTCACAGGAATAATCATGGCATTTGTGATGTTTATCGTACTCAATGCTCGCTCTAACTTCCAAGAAGTTACAGTGGCGCTTATCGCGTTACTTGGGGTGATCTATGGCCTTAGAGAAACATTCAAAGAGGATTTAACGCAATGGGCATGGCGTTATATTCAACGTGGTCGGCCTAAATGGCGCAATAAGTTTAAAAACTCCGTTACGGATGCAATCGTTTGTACACAAACGATTTGGCTTGAACATATCCGTAAAAAAGATTTACCTGAAGATGTCGATAAGCTACTAAAAAAACGTCGTCAACAAAATAAACAAGCGGCACACCTCATGCACTTTTGCTGCAAAAACCAAGTGCAAATTGACAAGTTCCTCCCAGGTTATGAAGAGGTACAACAGCGTATTACGTTCAATATGAGCGCTTTCTCGCGCTACTTAAAAAAAGGCGCTGGTAAGTTATATAACCTAGATGGCAAAAAGGTATCGAAGAAGTCGGTAGAGCGACGCTATCAGATAAACTTAGTGATGCGTTTTCAATCATCAAAAGGGATCCAGCTTGAGCGTTATAAGTTAACAATGAACCGCTCTGAAATAGTCGCAATAGAACTTATGGCGAGTGACTCAGTGTATATTGAGAATGAACAATAACCACATAGAGACCACATTACTGGACGTGGCTTGCATCATAGCTTCCATAGCACACTAGCGAGCCACCTAATGGACGGCAAATCGTGGGCTAACAAAACTGAAAACCCACTTTGAAGTTGCTTTGAAGTAGTTAATGGGCTTTTTTTGGCCCATAACGTACCAAATCTTTACCATTTTCATACACAGCTTGAGATACCCAGCGACCCAATAGCAGCTGGTGATTATCATCAAGAACAGCAACAAACGGCCTGCCATCACTATTGTTAGTCGCCAATGCTACCCCTGCAACATTTTGAAGACCCAACCCACCGTTATCAATGAGCAATAAAAATGCTTCAAGCTCTTCTAAAGTTTCTATGACATCGTTATCGTTAATCATTTGCTCTATCTCAACTACCATAGTTGCCGCGCAGGATAACAGTTATGATACGTGGATTAAACCCATCATTAAAACAGGCTGATAGCAGGGGGTCGATATTTATTATCTCAAACTGAAGTACGCTACCCAGATCAGGCGGTCACTCCAAAGCCAAACACTGTAATGACACTAAGAAGCACACCCAACGCTCACTTTACAATAAACAACTTATTTTTATGACGCCTGTTCTTTAGCACTTAAAAATTAAGCGTCATGGTCACGCCTACTTCTCTTGGTGGTGCTAGCCAATACTCCGCAATACCAAATACTTCACGAAAATCATTAGCGCCAATAAAGTGATATTCGTCGGTTAGATTATTAGCATGTACACTAATACTTAGATGCTCACTGAAGTCCAATTGAACTCTTGCACTTAGCAACCTTAAGTGGTCAGTTTGTGCAAAGGGAGAATTAAAGACATCTGTATACATTTTACTGCGGTAGCTCCAATCCAATCGAGTATGTAGTCGCTTATTCCCACCTAGATACCAATTTTTCCAAATACTACTCGTTAATGACCACTTGGGTGTACGGATGGGGGTACTATCGAGTGTAACTTGAGTGGCATTGCCCACATCTACAAATTCAGAGCGGGTAAAAGCGCCTGAGATAGAGGCACCAACATCGTCATCAAGTAACCCTTCGAACTCCCACTCAACCCCTCTCGTCTTGGTCTTACCTACATTATCAATAAATATTTCGACTCCTTCTTGAGTCGACTCCCCTCCCCTCAACTGCATGTCTTTATGTTGCAAGTAGAAAGCGGAAATATTAATCCGCAAACGGTTATCAAGCCACTGCGAACGCAGGCCCGATTCATACGCGGTTAAATGCTCTGGTTCAAAAGGTCGGATTGCCGCAGCTGAACTGGGTAAGCCATTAAAACCACCGGACTTAAACCCTCTTGATCCCGTTAAATAAAACATTGCATGCTCATTGGGTTGATATTGAAGGCCAAGCATAGGGGAAAACACTTTCCAACTTGGTGTCACAGCTCCAGCTTCACTCTGGTTAGTGCGAGATAAAAGCAGCACGTCCGCCTCTAAGGCTAACCCTGTCACCTCTTGGCGTTTATCTTCACGGGTATACCTTGCACCTACAATGCCTGACCAAGTTGGTGAAAAGTGATAATTCATATGACCAAATATGGCATAGCTAGTATTTTCAATTTCATTTAAAAAGCGATTGTGGAAATCAAATGCAGCATTTAATGGGTTACCCGCACCGCCAATATCGGTTGGTGCAGATAAAGGTGAGCCATCAATCGGTGTCGGGATAGCTTCAAGCGCCTGAAATAATCCGTCAAAAAAGTTAAAGTCTGCACGATAACTGATATTTTCATCAAAATAATAGACACCAAGTAACCAATCATAATCGTCAAACTGTGCAGTTAGATTAAACTCTTGACTACGTTGGTTTTGCCATTGCCAGTCTTGAGTGACGCCAATATTAACAGGGTTGTTGTCGAAGTCTCGGCTATAAAAGGCATCTAGCGACCGGTAAGCGGTAATGGATTTGAGTGACATCGCATCAGTTAGCCGATAATCAGCCTGTAGCGAAATTCCTGTGTGCCTAAAGCTGTTACTGTTACTTTGCTCTGAGGCACTGAGATACTTATCATCAAAAACTTGTAGCGGCTCAATTGGCTCCACCCCACCACCAAGTTCTGCGAATATATTGTAAAGCTGGATTAAAATCGCATCATCATTTTTGGCAGCAAGTATAGAAGGTGCACTCCCCCGGCTCTGTGTTTGACGGCTATACTGCCAGCGAAAACTTAAGTCATCGCTTACCTGATAATGTAGCTTAGCTGACAAACTAAAATCATCTTCGCCTCCTTCTTGGCTACCATTTACACGGCGAACAAAGCCATCTTTGTCATATTTTGCCATTGCCACTCTTATCGCAATGTGGTCTGAGAGCGGTTGATTAACCACCATGGTTAGGTCTCGACGGTCAAATTCTCCAAGCGTTAGTGAGGTTTTAAAGATGGTTTCATCCACTACAGGGCTGGTACGAATATTAACAGCACCACCTATCGTATTTTTACCAAAAAGTGTCCCCTGAGGCCCCCGCAGTATTTCAATTTGTTCCACATCTAAAAATCGCGACATAGTACCTGCGGAGCGAGCAAGATAAACACCATCAACATATACACCAACACTGGGATCCGTTGTAGGTATCGGATCAACCTGACCCACCCCTCGTATGGTAATATTTGCACAATGGGTGCAGCCTGAATTCTCTCCTGTCGTTGTTACATCAACGTTGGGAATGAAATAACTCGCGCTCAATAAATCCGTGATATTGCGCTGTTGAATTTGTTGCTGTGATAAAACCGACACTGAAATTGGCGTGCGCTGTAAACTCTCAGTAACTTTTCTTGCCTCAACTTTTACCTCTAAAAGCTGGTCGAGTGACAATGAAAACAAGTCCTCCTCACTCGCCGATAATCCCGTGCAATTGAGCGATGCGAACAGTACGCTGGTGCCCATGATATAGTTGTGGCTAGACATAACAATGCAAACTCACTATTGACTGAGTTACTTAAGTTTAGTCAGAATTTCACATCTGTGGGAGTAAAGTTGAAACGCTTGATAATTTGTTCGTACCAGGAAGCTGTCTTGTATCATACTCATTCATCTTTGTACTAAAAAACAGTATGAGACCGAGCTAATCAATAAAAAAGAATTCAAAGAGAAGCGCTTTACGTTAAACGCAGCAGCACTGGTTTAAATTAAGCTCGCTATAACCCTTAACAACTCAGTTTTGCTTCACTGAGATATTCGTCAAGCGCAACTGCTCTATCTCTAGACGATTAACACTAAGCGTCGCCTCTCCACCAGTTGCGTCCTTGAGATCAGGCACAAAATAAAGCGCGGAAATATGCTCAAGTACAATCCCTTTATCTTTGGACCACTCAGGCGTCCAACTCGGCCTTTTAAAATCACTTAGAGAAAGCCGAACAACCTGCCAAGAATTTGAGGCTGGCAATACGCTTTGGTAATGGGCGTAGCTTTTATCGCCCAGCCTCCCATACTCTTGTTGTGAGAGTTTAACAATGACGGCTTTATCACTTTTATAGGCAAGGGTAACAATAAATGCGGGGGTTAACTGTTGGGGTAGATCGTATATCAACTCCACCCAAGAATTATTCGCTTTATCAACACGAGGAACCCGAGTAAAGTGCACCGAGACCACACCATTTTGTACTAACCCTTCATCATATTTAGCCTGGCTGCCATGTGGATCCGTTACATATCGCCACTGATTAGGTGTTAAAGTTTGGCTAGCAACAGTACATCCAGAAAGTAAAATAGCCACGACTAATATAAATAAACGCATACTGAGCATCCTTTAGCCCCCTCCTTAAGCAATATTGCTCAGTGTATTTATTGATGAGTGATATAACAACAACGGCTGATTGCTATTTTGATGACTATTAAAAGATTTCAAGTATTGCTTCTGACTAGCAAACACGAGCACTCGTTAAAATACACGAACTACCTATAAAATTAGCAACGCAGAAATTAAGATAATTAATTAACAAGAGCTGCTGTAACAGGCAAACATAGGTGTAATGCTATGTAACTCACTGTAATATCTTTACTGCTGTTTATTTTCTATATTCCTAACTCACTCAGTTAGACAGGAAATGAAAATGAGCAAATTAACAAAAGTTATCATTGATACCGACATGGACTTTGATGATTACATGGCATTAGCTTACCTACTACAACATCCACAAATAGAAGTATTAGCTATCAGCGTTACCGGCTGTGGCGCCGCTCACTTGTCTAAAGGGGTGGAAAATTTAGCTAACTTTTTGACCTTGTATAGCGATGAAACGCAAAAGCTTCCGATTCTAAAAGGTGCGAATGCACCACTGCGATATAGTAATGTTTTCCCAGCCAATGTCAGACAAGGTGCTGATAGCCATTACCAAGCCACATTCCCCCAAGAAAATAGGCAAGCAAATATATATGAGGCACAAGCATGGTTAACCGACTACTTTTTGTCCACATCAGATAAGGTGACTGTATTATCCATTGGAGGTGGAACAAACTTTGGGCAACTATTCCAAGCAGCCAAAACTGATAAACAGTTACAAACAGGTATTTTCAACGCCATAGAGCAAATAGTCATGATGGGCGGAAACCTTACTGATGAGTACATCACGCCTGGCGCAAGTGGTAACATACTCGATACTTTGGGCGACAACCCTTACTATTCAAATGCCGTGGCTGAATGGAATATTTTTATCGACCCGCTCGGTGCACAAGAGGTTATTGACTCTGGGATCCCTGTCACTTTGATTGCATTAAATGCAACACAGGATGTACCAATTGACAATGACTTTGTGACACAACTCAAGCGTATTCAGTCGCCGCAAGCCCAATTCTTATCTGAAGTACTTGACTATCCTGACAACAAAGAAGGGATCGGCAGCTTCTTATCTTTTTGGGATCCTCTTGCCGCCTGCGTTATTACCAATCCAGATATTGTTTCAACTCAGCCCTTTGCGATCTGCATCGAGCAAGCCATGAATGAAGAGCAAGATACTTCAGGAAAATTGATTGTAGATGAAGTAGATGGTACTAAGATAAACGTTGCAATTTCCGCAAATAAGTCTCTCGTTTACGAAACTTACCTTGCTGTATTCAACGATTAATCCGCTTATCAGTTTGCCCACTTGCTGTGGGCAAGCCCTCTGTAACGGTATAAAAACTCAATACCGCAAAAGCAAAGTGTAATCTAACGTAATCTCGTGTAATACCAAAGTGTTTCACTCAGCACTACAATTTACTCGAGTAATATCAACAAAACTCATTTCTGTCACCGATGATAACTACAGACAAGCTCAGCTTATAGCAATTACATTGAGCAAATGAGCTTTTTTGATGCGGGGAAGCCACGCTGTGCCATGGCTCGCTGCGGCAGAACTACCCATTCATGTTGGTAGGGCAAATATTATAACTTAATTTTTATAAATTAAGCCGTTAGCCAAGCGAGTATGGTACTTCCCCCCTTCAAATTGGTTTAAGCACTAATGCGATTACTATTCGTTTTGACTGGCGTGGCGAACGCTTTCTGTTTGTGTATCAAGTAACAAAAGGGAATATAATGAACATCAGTAACTCATCAACAGTAAAGGCGGCTGCACTAGTATTGTCTGCACTCGCGTCATATTCTGTAACAGCGAAAGCTGAACCTTGGTACAAACAATCAATGTATAAAGGTCAATATACAGAGCTAAATACCTGTACCCAAACATACCCTAGCTATTGGCAAGACCCTAACCCCAAATTCACAAAAATGTGGGAAGGCCAAACTATTTCTAATGTACCAACAACGCTATGGGATGAAGGAATATTCGCACTCTCAGATAAATACCCACGAGAGCTTGTTATTGAACCGAAGAAAAATCAGCCTTGGTATGATGCCAAGTTTGATGCACTATTCGATGAAAGTACCTCACAACGAGAAAAAAGCAAGCTTGCCAAAGAATACATAAAGCTTGTTTATGCCTATGGCCTTGAAGGAAATATTGCGGGCAAAGGAAGAGTTGCTTCAAGGGACTTTGATACTTGTGAAAATAAATATAGACCTTGGTTCCACATTCCATTTCAAACTTACGATCCACTTTCAGGGCGGGAGTACATTAGGGGCTTAACACGTGAAGCTCCAGTCACTTTTTCGGTGCAAGATAGCTCGGGTACAGATGCCTCGACCATGTGGGCTGTCGGCTTTTATAATGCTACAGCAGCATACACTTTAGGGGAAGTGTGGCAAGAAGATGGCACAGCTAAATTACCAAAAAAAGGCGTACGATTCCACGAAGGTGCCGTCATTATTAAGCCATTATTTAATACTTCAACTATCGCTCAAATACCTGTGTTAGCAGGATTACCAAGCTGGAATGCCAATATCTCAGATCCCGCTTACTGTGAATGTAAAGTAGCACCAGGAAGCAAAGATAAAGATGGTAACGAGCGCAAGGAATGTAACTTTATTGAAGAAAGTAAGCAATGTAAACGTAACAGTCAGGCTTGGGATGACGTAAAACTGCTTCAATTTGATGTCGCCGTCAGAGACGACAGAGCAAAAGATACAGGCTGGGTATACGGCACCTTTGTGGCGGACGGGCAACGCAAAGCAAAAGTCAAAAACCCATGGGAGAAGATGACATGGCTAGGGCTAATGTGGGGTAACGATACGCCTGCAAAAGGCCACTTAGCGTTTAATACACCAGTGAATCCAA
Source organism: Pseudoalteromonas sp. McH1-7 (assembly GCF_013366255.1). Lineage (NCBI taxonomy): Bacteria > Pseudomonadati > Pseudomonadota > Gammaproteobacteria > Alteromonadales > Pseudoalteromonadaceae > Pseudoalteromonas > Pseudoalteromonas sp. McH1-7. The sequence continues at coordinate 114,770 of NZ_JABWPQ010000015.1, forward strand.
GAGAGAAAGGCTTTTCAGAAGCAGTGATAAACTGGTCTTTAGTTGATGAACTTAACAAGTATAGTGGCAGTGCTATGACACGCCAAGTTGGACACCTTGGTTGTAACAATCGCTTGAATGGTCCTGCCGATAACACCAACAGCTCTTGTATGTCTTGCCATGGCACCGCTTCTTTACCTGATAGTGAGCGTAATACACCACTGATGATCTCACAGTTTGGAGAGCAAACGCCTGAATGTGCGGTACCGCTTATAAACAGCGACACATTGGGTAAAGATAGAGGTGGCGACACAGGTGAAATCCATGATGGCATTAACTTCGCACAAATCGATAGTCTGTACTTCGCCAATACGGGTGCTGGTGAATCCTTTAATATTCGTGTCGATGGTAAAAGCCTAGCTCAGCCTCATTATGACTTTGCGCCGGACAAGAAAGAATGGATCTCTTTGGATTACTCAATGCAGCTTTCTATTTCATTGCAGCAATGGCTAGAGTGGGTTGAAAATCAGCAGCTAGATCCTAACGATCATGTTTTAAAAGATTTCAGAGGCCGTAATTAATCTGACATTTTAGATAAAACACCCATTTTAAGGTAAACGAATGCCACGCTACCGTGTAGCTTTCGTTTACCTTTCATTCAAAAAATCACACTTTCCAATCTTTCGAGCTATCAAATACTGCTGATAAAGCTAATCGCTTTATGCGCCCTACGCGGACAAAATGTAAATCGATGTAACTTTTTTGATAATATTACATTCCTATTTTTGCCATCAAATGATAAAAAGGACGAAATTAAGTGAATGTAGGAACATCATTTTGAAGAAACACATCGCTGCAGCTACTGCACTTTGCGCATTATCAGCAATCTCGGGTAAAACAATGGCAACACAGTCAGATCCTTACCTTTGGCTTGAAGAGGTCGAAGGTGAAAAACCACTTGAGTGGGTCAGCAAACAAAATGAGGTATCTCTAAAGTATCTCCAAAGTAGTCCTGCGTATCAGAACATTTATCAAAATACATTAGATATTTTAAATGATCAGTCTCGCATCCCATACGCTACTGAACGAGCGGGTTATTACTACAATTTCTGGAAAGATGCAGATCATGTCAGAGGGATTTATCGAAGAACAACCTCAGAGGAATACAAAAAAGATAATCCAAAATGGGAGACAATCCTAGATCTTGATGCACTTGCTAAAGCCGAAGGCGAGAATTGGGTATACAGTGGGATCACGTGCCACTACCCCAAATACGAACGCTGTCTAGTGCGTTTGTCGCGCGGCGGTGCAGATGCAAAGGTTGTAAGAGAGTTTGATATTCCAACTAAGTCTTTTGTTAAAGACGGCTTCTATTTGCCCGAAGCAAAAAGCACTATTTCTTTTTATGACGACAACTCGGTCTTTGTAGGAACCGACTTTGGCGAAGGCTCAATGACTGACTCTGGCTATCCAAGAATCGTCAAAATTTGGCAACGAGGAACGCCACTAAAGGACGCTAAGACAATTTTGGAAGCAAAACCAAGCTCAATTAACGTAGGTGGCCTTACAATTTATGACAATGACACGTCATATCACATGCTGTATGAAGCGACGAGCTTTTATACAAGAAATATCTTTCAGATTAGTAATGGAAACAAACTAAAGCTTCCCATTCCCGAAGATTCAGACTTCTTAGGTTTAAATAACGGTAAATTCTTCGTGAAATTGAAGTCGTCATGGAAAGGATTTGAACAAGCAGAGGTGATCTACGCCAACATTGATGACATTAAAAAAGAAGACATCAAATTTACCAGTTTGGTCAAACCAACAGCAACACGCTCGATTGAATCGCTTGATTTCACTAAGTCCGCCATTCTTGTGACGGTCTTGGATGATGTGAAAAATAAAGTGTTCCGCTACGTTCCTAAAGCCAATGGCCAGTGGCAAGTTGATCAAGTTAATTTCCCTGAAACAGGTTCACTTTCTGTCTTCGATACCGATCCAGACAGAGATGATTTTTTTGTGAATTATTCTGATTTTCTCTCGCCAGCTAGTTTGTATCTCGTGAATGGCCAATCATTAGAAATCACCAAACTCAAAGGTAACCCCTCACACTTTGATTCAAGTAAGTTCGTTACTCAACAAAAGTTTGCAACCTCAAAAGATGGTACAAAAATACCTTATTTTATTGTCCACAAAAAATCACTAAAGCTTAATGGTAAAAACCCAACACTATTATATGCTTATGGTGGGTTTGAAGTATCAATGCAACCTTTCTATTCCGCTAGTATCGGCAAAAACTGGCTAGAGCAAGGGGGTGTATTTGTGCTTGCTAACATCCGAGGCGGTGGAGAATATGGCCCTAGTTGGCATCAAGCTGCATTAAAAGAAAACCGTCATAAATCCTATGAAGACTTTGAAGCCGTTGCCGAGCAGCTCATTGCTGACAAGGTTACTCAGCCACAACACCTAGGCATTCAGGGCGGAAGCAATGGTGGACTATTAATGGGTGCTGCATTTACACGTCGACCAGATTTATACAATGCTGTGATATGCCAGGTCCCTCTTCTCGACATGAAGCGCTTTAACAAACTTTTAGCTGGCGCAAGCTGGATGGGTGAGTACGGCGATCCGGATCAACCTGAGCAGTGGGAATACATTAAAACTTACTCTCCTTATCACAATCTCAGTAAAGATAAGCAATACCCTAAAGTATTCTTCACTACCTCAACCAGAGATGACCGTGTACACCCGGGTCACGCTAGAAAAATGGTTGCCAAGATGAAAGACATGGGATTCGACGTACTTTACTTTGAAAATATAGAAGGAGGCCATGCTGGTGCTGCCAATAATGAACAACGCGCCATGGTTAAGAGTCTTGAATATGTGTATTTAATGGATAGATTAAAATAATCCAGTTAAATATTTTTATATATAAAAAGTGCTAGGACTATAGCCCTAGCACTTTAAAAAACAGCACCTTGCTTTACACTATGAGTAAAAATATCGAAAGCCTAAGCTATTAGGGCGTTTATTTCTCATCAAAAATATAAATTTAAAATGAGCAAGAGCCAGATTTAATACACCCTTATTATATTAAATAATGGAAATAAAGTTTCATCAGTATCATGACACTTATTGGTATTCTCTTCGCCATTATCTGATGTATAAACCACTGTTTTCCCAAGCTTCATTGCTGAATACAAGATACCTAGGTTTTTATAGTAATCAGGATGTGTTGGCTTTAGCTCGATAGTTTCATGTTGCTCTGGTGTTATCCAAGCAACACCATCACTGTGCATATAAATACTATCAATTTCATCAGTGCAAGTAACAAATTTTGCTTGTGCAGTACCGGCTAAAAGCAACAGGGGAAGTAAAATAGCTTTCTTCATTGGATATTTCCTTATTATATTAATACCAATTTGACTTAATACTTGCTCAATTTGAAGGAATAAATCTGACGCTAACAGCGTTAAAACTTCTTATTTAGAACAACTAAACAGCAAAATTTCACCTAGCTATCGACAAGATTTTCTCGCCTCAAAACAGACCACTTAATTAAGGCAATTGGTGGTTTTTAAGCACGTTGTTGTGCATGCTAAAAATAGCCATCCCCTGTTTCATTTAAATGAAGAAAAGCTTACATTAAAATAACAACTAAGAAGATACCGAGGTATCTCACTTTTACCCTTGTTCCTGTGCTGCTTTATAAGCTGCTCGGTCATGGATCTTACTAAGATATGCTTTAATATTTTTTCGCGTGCTAATTAACCCTATATTATCTGCAATATCTAACATCACCGTCATCATAATGTCAGCCGCAGAAAACTCCTCACCTGCAAAAAACGCTTGCTCTGCCAAGGTGGCATCAATGTACGAGAAATCAACATCAATCTCTTTATTGATGTACGAGTCCATGGCTTGATCTCCTTGACGCTGTTCCATTTTCATCACTACTGATGCAATCACTGGTAACGCCAAAGATCCCTCAGCAAAGTGTGTCCACTCCAAGTACTTGTAGTATGCAGGTGTCCCATGCTCGGGTCTCATTTGATTAGACTCAGATTTATCTAAAATATATTCTATTATTGCGCCTGATTCACATAAAGTATGTTCGTTATCCACCAGTACAGGCGCTTTTCCGAGCGGGTGGATCGCTTTAAGACTATCCGGTGCAAGATGCGTGTCGGGGTCGCGTTGGTGTCTGACAATGTCATACGTTAAACCCAGTTCGTTTAACAGCCAAATTACCCGCGTAGAGCGAGACGCGTTTAGGTGGTGTACAGTTAACATTTTGTTTTCCCTCATTTAAGCTTAGCTGTAGATAAGTAATTTCTGTGGATATACTTATTCGTATTTGATTAAGTTACGCCTTAAAACTAACTAAGCGTTATACCAGCTCATCAGGGCCTAAACGCACAACAAGTTTGCCAAAGTTTTTACCCTCAAGCAGGCCAATAAACGCTTCAACAGCGTTCGCCATTCCGTCAATTAAGTGTTCTCTATACTTAATTTTTCCGTCTTGCAGCCACGGTAACATTGCTTCACTAAACTCATCAAAACGATGGCCGTAGTCATCAAAGACGATAAAACCTTGCATTTTTATCCGCTTAATTAGCAAAGTCGCCATCAACAAAGACAGGCGATCAGGCCCAGATGGCAAGTCTGTCGCGTTATATTGGGAAATAAGTCCACACAATGGGATCCGAGCGCTTGGATTTAAAAGCGGCAACACCGCATCGAACACCTTGCCACCCACATTTTCAAAATAGACGTCGATACCCGATGGGCAAGCCTGAGCTAACTGCTCAGCGAGATCATCGCTACGATGATCAAGGCATCTATCAAAACCAAGCTCGCTTTCTGCATAGCGACATTTTTCTTCGCCACCAGCAATACCAATGACTTTGCAACCCTGTAGTTTGGCAATTTGTCCAACAAGACTCCCCACAGCGCCTGTTGCCGCTGCAACGACAACCGTTTCGCCTGCTTTAGGTTGACCTATATCCAGCAATCCCATGTAAGCTGTCAGACCCGGCATTCCTAAAACGCCCAAGCTGTATGATAGGTTGGGTAAATTGCTATCTAACTTAAGTAAGCCAGTGCCATCCGAAACGCTATAGTCTTGCCATCCACTCATCGCGAGTACCCAGTCACCTTGGGTAAATTTAGGGTTATTTGATTTTTCAACTCGGCATACCGTACCACCCACCATCACTTCGCCAATAGCTACCGGATCAGCATAGGATTTTGCGTCGCTCATACGGCCACGCATATAAGGATCTAAAGACAAAAAGACGGTACGAAGAAGCACCTCACCCTCTTTTAGCGTTGGGATCTGCGCTTCTTCATAATTGAAATTTTCTTGCGTTGGTGCACCATGCGGGCGTGACGCCAATGTGATGCGGCGATTCGATTGTGCGTTTTGAGCTCGATTTAGTGAATTGCTCATAATTGGCTCCTTTTACTAAATATTAGAGGTTTAGGTACGTCAGCATTTTCTCGGCGACAAGTTCAGAGCTCGCTGGATTTTGTCCTGTAAACAGTAAACCATCTCTCACCGCAAAGGTGTTCCAATCATCGACTTTTTGAAAATCAGCACCGCGCTTTACCAGTTCATCTTCTAATAAAAATGGCACCACTTCTGTCAGACCTACCGCAGCTTCCTCACTATTGGTAAAACCCGCTACTGCTTTACCTTTGACTAAATAATCGCCTGACTCCGTCATGACATCCATCAAGACTGCTGAAGCATGACATACCGCACCGACTGGTTTTTTAGCTGCTAAAAAAGCGTTAATTAACTGAATTGAATGATTATTGGTTGCAAGGTCCCACAGCGGTCCGTGACCACCAGGATAAAATACGGCATCAAACTGTGCAGCATCCATGTGTGAAAGCACTTGAGTGTTTGCTATCTGCGCTTGCGCCTCTTTGTCATCGAAATAACGTTTAGTACTCTCAGTTTGAAAATCAGCCTCTTGGCTTTTTGGATCGATTGGTGGCTGACCACCTTTAGGTGAAGCAATCGTCACCTCAAGTCCTGCATCAATAAAAGCATAATAAGGCGCAGCAAACTCTTCTATCCAAAATCCCGTTTTCTCACCTGTCTCACCTAACTCTGCATGTGAAGTAAGTACCATCAATATTTTCTTTGTCATTACTTTTGCCCTCAAGTTGGATTTGCTACCACCATCTGGTAACGCTAAAGAATAGGATATGAGCTAAAACCCAATGTAACAATGCAGACAAAAGCTAACTCTTTGTTCAAACAATTGATACAATCTAATTTATCAAGGCGAGTTGGAGCGAATATGAACGTCTCTTTTGAGCAGCTAAAAAGTATGGTGGTATTTGCACAAGTTATTGAACAAGGAACACTAAGCGGTGCAGCAAAACAGCTTAACTTGTCCCGTGCTGTGGTAAGTTACCATGTCAAAAAGCTAGAAACACAGTTGGGTATAAAGCTACTTAACCGCTCCACGCGCACCATTTCTTTGACTGAAGCTGGCAGCGAATATTATCAACGCTGCCGTGTTATTGCCGAACAAGCGTTTGCCGCAAACCAACAAATAGAAAATTTAAAGAAAGAGCCAATTGGCCTAATCAAACTCACGTGTCCGGTTAACGTCGGCCTGCAAACCATCGTGCCTGCGCTGAACGAATTTAGTGCTAGGTACCCCAAAATTCAGCTCGATATTATGCTTACAGATGAAGTCGTGAATATCATCAAAGAAGGGATTGACCTAGCTATTCGTGGCGCCCCACTTCCCGACTCAGGGCTGCAAGCCAGTAAGCTCTCAATACTAAAAACTTGTTTATGCGCGTCGCCGGAGTATTTGCGCAAATATGGCACACCAAAACACCCCACCGACCTTTATCAACATCGCTGGGTGATCTACAAACTCACTTCAGGTACCCTCACGTTAAGTAAAGGCAATCGCGCATACAGTATTACGATGAAAGGAGACATCAGCACAAATAATGCCGCTGCTCGCACGGCTTTTGTAGAGGGGGGACATGGTATTGGTCGTATTCCTATTTACGATGCCCGCCCCAAAATTGATGCAGGCACACTCGTTACCATTATGGATGACTATACGTTACCTGACATTCATGTTTACGGCGTGTTCCCCGAAGGCAATACTAACTCTAAAAAAGTGCGATTACTGCTGGATTTTCTAAAAGGATATTTTCAGCGTCAATTGGTAAATACCTAGTACCACCAGCATAGCAAATGCGTTATCGCATCAGTATCTGTGCTGTTGTAATTCAAAGTGGTTAGTTATAATGGCGCGCTGGGCTAAAACACTATATCAGGACTCCATTATGAAAAAGCTCTCAAAAGTACAAGAAAAACAGCAAGCCTTGGTACTCACTATTGCAGACAAGCTTGAAGAACAAGCTCTAGCTGAAATTCCCGGCATGGTGCAATGCTGGTTTGATGTCGAATATCACTTGTTCCCCGGCTCATTAATACTCTTTTTCCAATTTGAGAATGAAAAAACATTGGAAGCTGCAAAACCAGATCTCCTAAAGTGGCAAAAACGTTTAAGCGCCGCCATGCTGAAAAAAGGGGTGATTTTAAAAGATATGCGTAAGCACCTCACCTATACCCTACTCGGGCCGGAGGATTAGTTGATAAAACCAAGATTTCAATCACTCCCCAAACAAGTAACTTAGTCTACTGCCACGGCTTTTAGAGCAGTTGTATCGTGTTTTGGTTATTTTAATCTTGAAAAACCATGTTTTGCCCTACATTATGGCGTACCTATTTAGTTATTCGTTTTACACACATGACACCTTCAAACAATGTAATGTCAAAACTAACTGCGCTCGTAGAAGCAAAACCGTTTCAGAACTTTCTTATTGCGGTAATTTTGTTTAATGCTGTGACATTGGGACTTGAAACCACCCAGTTTGGCAAAGACAATGCGGCGCTACTGCATAAAATTGACCTAGTCATATTGTTGATTTTTACCCTTGAGCTGGCGCTAAAACTGATTGTTTATCGCGTAAAGTTTTTCAAGTCTGGGTGGAATATCTTTGACTTTGTGATTGTCGCTATTTCATGGGCTCCCTCAACCGGTGCTTTGTCGGTGCTGCGTGCATTCAGAATTTTACGGGTTTTAAGACTTTTCTCTGTCGTCCCTCAGATGCGCAGGGTTATTGGTGCGCTAGGACACTCACTACCGGGTATGGCTTCGGTCATTGGTGTACTTGGTATTGTATTTTATGTGTCTGCGGTTCTCACCACAAAATTATTTGGCCAGCATCCAGATCCTAATATGCAGGAATGGTTTGGTTCTATTGGCGCGTCCGCTTACACGCTCTTTCAGGTAATGACACTAGAGAGTTGGTCAATGGGAATTGTTCGCCCGACTATGGAGTTATTCCCACAATCTTGGTTGTTCTTCGTGCCGTTTATTATTATCACCAGCTTTGCCGTGCTCAACCTCTTTATTGGTATTATTGTCGATGCAATGCAGGTAATGCACGAGGAAGAAGGCAAGCCAGAGCAAGTATTAGCAACCAGAGAAGATGTTTTGCGGGTTGAAGAAAAACTCGACCAGCTCCTAAAGCACAAAAAATAGGTAGCATTCTAACAACACGATACTAAAAACTTAGTGAAGTGCTCTATTTTGAGTTGAGAAGACGTGTCGCAGCGCGTCTTCTTCTCCTTTCCTAGCTAGCGATTTCAAAAATAGCCTTTTGTGCGCGCACTCTAGCAAAAGCATTTTTTCTTTAAGCAGTTCACTGAGTAGTTATACCAATTATCTTAATTGATTGGTCTATTTTGAGGCGTGAAAACCTTGTCGATAACACCGCTTCCGCGCCCTGCTCACGCCGAGGTACCTACGTCCTGTAGCCAAGGCAAAAATTTTGCTATTTAGTTGTTCTAAAAAGTAAATTTTTAACGCTGTTAGCGTCAGGTATACTCCTTCAAATTGAGCAAGTATTAAGGTTGATTGGTATTATATCCTGTGACCCCCTCAATACCGCCAGTGACGGCACCTTATCTCTCAAATTGGTTGGAGAATCAATCCAATTAGTTTAAGCTGCAAAATGCTAGATAAACCCCAAAAGAGAGGAATAGACGTTGGATAAAAGAATTGAGCCTGAGCTGCCAAGTATTACACCCGATTTAGATCAGGTTGAGGCGTTTAAAGACTCTCTCAATCAAACAAATAACAAGTTACCCGCATCAGCTGCTAACCCCTCAGAATCAAAATCAGTAACAAACCAAAAAACAGGTATCATCGGCTGGATAAGTATCGCTGCTATTGTTGCCTTGGCAGTAGCAGTTTTTGGGCTGTACAAGCAACTATCAGAAGCGCAAGCTCAATTACTAGCTTCAACAACGCGTATTGCCCAGTTGGAGCATACTCTTTCAGCGACTGATGAAGAGATGGAACTGTCGGCAGGCGCGATGCAAGCCAAGCTTGCCACACTCACAGAACGCACCGATGAGCTATGGTCACAAATGGATAAACTATGGGGCTCTGCTTGGCGTCGTAATCAATCGGAAATCAAACAGCTCAAATCACAGCTTGATAGTGCGACTAAGAGCCAATCTGGTATCAATGTAAAAGTGAATACGCTATCACAAAGCCAGACAGAAATGGGACTTAAGCTATCGCTATTAGAAGAGCAGCAACAGTCAGCAGAAAACCTGAGAAGTCAAATTACCGCTTTAAAAAGTACCGTAGACGAATTAAACACCCAATCACAGAGCCGAGATACTAAACAGATAGAAATCGGTAGCAGCCTTGCGCAGCTTGAAATGACTCAAGCCGCAATTTCAGAAAAGCTAGAGCAATTATCATTAAGATTAACGTCAACAAACTCAAATCAAACTCAACAAAAAACAGATTAATCTGTAACGATAGCGATGATACAAGCTCTGTTAGTTGTCTGCGCACCAGCGCAGTCAACTAACACTAACTTTCTCGATACAGTAAAGTCCATAACGGCTTAAAATCTTTTGAGTGCACATAAAGTTCCTCGCCAGTTCGTAAAATATATCGTAAAATACTCTATTACATTTCTGTATCGATTTAAGCGTAGGCTTTACGCTCAAATCAATACAAATTATCTACTCAGGCATACTGTTTTGCCGATTGAGTATTTTTTGCTTGAAGGCAATTATGAAAAAAACATTTGAACTAATTCACCCAAAAATCAAACTTGAAAGACGCGTTGACGCAGTAAAGTATGAGCTTAAAAAATACCTAAAGCGCGAACGCAATAAAACATTGCCTAGCGGTGCTGATTATTGGGATTTTGACTGTAAGTTTGGCAATACAGAGGCCGAAGCTGAACCTGTACATGTATCACAACTAAACAAATTAATCGATAAAACACAAACAGAGAATTTGACCTCTTTTTATGTTGAGATCCTAGCAAAGCCATGCGTCAGAAAGTCAAACGAACTATCTGACGATGAATTAGAAGACGAGTAATTCGAGTCACAACCGACCTACAAAGCTACGTTTTGTGGGTCGAGTTTTAGCTCAACAGCCATAATCTCCTCTCTCCCTCCTCAATACACTGACACAGCGCTAATTAACCTGAACTCGATGTAAGAAGTGAGTTATACCAAGCGCTATTAGCAGCCGTCGAAGTTGAAAAGATACTGGAGGCTATGTCCATCGGGGCTAGAATGGATAAACCCGTCATAAAAAAGTCGAATATATGGCAGCTACGAGCTTTGAAACTCTATCTTATAATCGCAAAGAGTCCAAATACGGTAATACATGATACAATCACCATTAGCGTTTTATCGTGGTAACACTGCCTTTTAGTGAGAATAGAAAAGTATGAGCAAATCGTTTGCAGCAATTGGATTAGTCAACCCTAAATCACCTACCAATGTTGGGGGAGTATTGCGAGCTGCGGGCTGTTATGAAGCTCAGGCCGTCTATTTCAATGGCAATCGTTATGCAAAAGCGGCCAAATACCACACTGATACCAAAAATATTGCCAATAACATTACCGTCAAACATGTTGATGACTTTATTTCGTTAAAAGCCCCCAGTCGTGCGCTCGTATGTGTAGAATTGGTTGAAGGCGCCACCCCCCTACCTCAGTTTGTTCACCCTAGTGATGCGCTATACATTTTTGGCCCAGAGGATGGCAGCCTACCACAAGAACTTGTTGATGCCGCAGACGCCGTAGTGTACGTACCAACCACCGGTTGCATGAACTTAGCTGCCACCGTCAACGTGCTGTTATATGACCGCATGGCAAAGCGCTCCGTAGAATTTAATGCCGAGCAGATCCTCACCAGTAGAGACACAAATAATCGCCTGATTGTGACTTAACTTTTACTCAGAGCGGCCCACATGGAATAGGCCGCTCTTTGTCGTCTTCACCACCCACACAGCCACCCACTCTAGGTAGCTCCCCTAATTACAACTACAGAAAAAACGTATATATTTCAAAACAATAATAAATTAAGGAAGAATAATGAAATATCAGCTCTCAATTTTAGCAATGTTGGCGGCTTGCCTTTTGCCACAGCAAAGCCAAGCCAATAGCCATAAAATTGAACATATCGCCTCTAACCTCTACCCGCATGTTCGCATCACCACAGGGCAATACAAACCTCATAGCATAATGACCTCAATGACTAAACATAAGCTACCAGGCTTAAGTGTTGCGGTGATCAAAAATGGACAGATTGTATGGGCAAAGGGGTATGTTGTAGCCAACAAGCACAAACATATAGCCAGTTTATTCAATTAACCTGAGCTGTTTGCGCGTAACATTAAGCTAAGCAAAAACACTGAAACTTGCTGATAAAAAATCCACAGCAACCGGATAAGCGAAGAGGACACCTTCCATGAAACCTGCATTAAAGTTAGCATTTCAAGCGGAAATGGCCGCAGCCAACAGGTACTATCAACACGCCCAGTATAGCGACTGTTTTTATCACTTAGAAAGAGCACATATTCTGGGGCAATCCTTTGTGATTGCACACACCCAATCCCATTGGTGGATGCTTAAGCTTGGTTACAAAACAAAGAATAAAAAAGAAATATTAGGACAAATAGCCCGAATTATTGCTGCGATGTTATTTTCTAAAATCTGGATCCCCAAAGGGAATACTGGTGGCTCCAATGTGAACCCATTCAAACCAATGGCAATCCCCGACGATTTAGCACAGCACCTGAAATAACCGCCTCGCAATAACGCCCTGAGGCAAGTTGTAAGGAGCCTCACTGCACATTACTATGGAACTCAAAATACAACCCAAGGGGCAAATGCTGTGATAGTACCTACAGTATGGGTAGACGTGGGCGTGGTGCTTATTTATGGCTCGCACATAGACGCGGATTATCACCAACATGTTGCGCTGCAAGTCATCTGGCCGCAACATGAACACACGTACGAGTTAAATGGCAACACGTTACATGGCTTGACCATTATTGCTTCAAAACAAAGCCACTGCCTGCAAATACAAAAAGGATGGATAGTGTTAGTTGAGCCCACCAGCAGGTTAGGAGAGCAGCTTACAACGTTATTAAAAGCGCAACCTTTTTTGCATGTTCATGAAAGTGCTGACAAAAGTATGCGTTCACCTAAAGATAAAGAGGAGGCTTACAACCGCCTATCTCCTCTTTTTCAATCTCTATCGATAGACAGCACCTCGCTTAGATTAAACCAAAGCCTCGTTACAGATAGACGAATTCAATGCTTACTCAACGAGTTAAACGCTTGCTTTGCCGCTGAGTGTATCAAACCAAAGCACTGGCGCGCAGCTGACGTCGCACAGACACTCCACCTCTGTGAAAGCCGATTTCTTCACCTTTTTAAAGCTCAAATTGGGATAGCTTGGCGTCCATTTCTTTTATGGCGCAGACTAAACTGCGCACTACAAGCTTTAATAAAAGGATGCTCAGCAACTGACGCGGCATACATCGCTGGGTTTTCTGATGGCGCACACCTAAGCCGCACATTCCGTGCGACATTTGGCATGAGTATTGTCCAAGCAAAAGCGAACTGGGTAACCAAAGATTAACGGCCTCCCGCTCCTTGTAAGCGCTCACTACCATAAAACATATAGTAATAGCAGCTGTCTAACTTTTAGCGGCAGGCTTTTCAATAGGGTAATGATTTGCATGCCTTAAGCTCTGTAAATCATTAAAACGCACGCCATGCAGCGCCATAATCGGGCGGATTTTTTTACTGATTAACTGTCTAATATAAAATGGTTGATTAGGCACAAAGTGATGAATTGTGTGCGTGCGACCAAAGTCAAAGCAAAACAACTGAAACGGTAAAAACCAGCGACTGGTGATCACATGAGTCTGCTCCAGTATGTTACTCACGCCACCGTAATAATGCATGGAAGATGTTACGAAGTTTAAAGACGCTGAACGGATAACATTAGGTATAATTAGCACCACCATGAAAAACTCAGCAACCGCAAGTAGCTCAGCTCCCCACTTGGGCAATGCAAATGGCTGTACCCATTGCACAGTGTAATAGACAATCACACCATACAAGGTCACAAAATAAGCCGTGGCAAACGGAAAGCCAGCATTAAATACCTGTAAAAATTTAAAATCATTGATTTCTCGACTAAACCGTTTGGCATTAATTAACAAACCAAGTAACCCATCGCTGACCACCACAGCTCGTAGCCAAGGAGACCGAATGCCATTACCTACCAAGCGCTCTTCTAGGTCTTGCTCTGTGCCGGATACTTTATGATGATGTAAATGAATGCGTCTTCGATACCACGGGTTGACAGTATTTGGCCGCATCATCCACACTGCCAGCATCATAAAATGATAAATCAGCGGACGGTTACTAAAATACTGCCTATGGATCAAATCGTGTTCAAGCTCATGAGAAATTGAAGTTATGAAGGCCGCCAACAGAACACATAGCCATGCAGGAATAATGGCAAAATAGTAGAGCAGCGCTGCGCCAATCAGTGCACTTAACGACACCAGTAAAATCATCATAGCAATGCTATTTTGCTGATTTAAAATTGGGTAACGTACTCGAAGCGTTTGTTCTTCAGCCTTGATAGCTGTGACTATCGCGTTAATATTCTGCTTGGAGGTTAATGTTGCCATTGGCTGCTGTATTTACTTTTTGATATCAGAATCATAGCGTATTCTTGTAGTGGCGGCTATCCGCCACAACCGCTTTCAAAACAGTGATACCAAACAACCACTAAACGCTATGCGGCTATTGATTATCGTCCATCTCGTATTGCTTCAATATAGCCAGCATATTCTCTGGAATTGGCGACTTTTGGCCTGTTTTCATATTAAACATCACCACATTGGCATACCCAGTGGTACAGATTGCCTGTTGCGATTCACTAAACGCCTCATAGCGCATAGTGAAACGATCTTCTTTGATATCAGTAACATATGAACCAATGTGCAAAGTGTCGGGGAAAGTCACTGGGCGCTTGTATTGCGCGTACGTATCACGCAAAACCGGACTATGAGTCGGCTCTGATAAAATAGCAAGTAACCCAGTTTGCTTTAAAAAGTCGATACGCGCAGTTTCAAAATAACGAAAGTAAGACACGTTATTCACATGCCCCAACGCATCCATCTCTCCCCACACTACATTGATTTTTGTTTTGATTGCGAACTTCTCGAAAAATTCCTGCATGATATTGCCCCTAATTATGATTATTTAGCCTGAAGTTTGGATAAGGCATGCTCCAACTCATTGTTACTAAAACACAGCTTAGTTTTTCCTTGTCTAGCCAGAGGGTTTTAAAGAAAACGCCGCGCCAGCTCTCGCTCAGGTGCCTACATCTTGTAAGCAAGGCGACTTTACGCACCAATAGCTAGAGTTAGCGCTAAAACTGGCGGCTAGAAGGCATTAATTATCCGCAGCTCAGGCTATTTAGCCTGAGATTAACAACTCATCGTACCAGCCACAAGAAATATGCGATAACTTTAGAAGTCGCCTCCACTGAAGCAACGAAGTCTTGGCACTGTCTCCTCAATGGACAATACCTGTAATTATTATACCATCAGTAAACTTTGAACTACCTCACCGCTACCCTCGCCGACTAAACCACAATCAAAAAATTGACACCCTTGAGATCACAAGCAGATAAAAATACTTTTTACTTACATTTCAAGTACTTATAAAAATACATAGGGATATCTACAAGCTTGGTTCGAAACGTGCATTGAAATCAAAATTAAATTTAGTTTAAGAACATCACCAATATGAACAAAAACACAAATACCGTTTATGTGCTGAGTGGTTACGCTAAATGCACCATCGCTCAACAAGGAAAATACAAACCCGGCAACAAACACTCCATCGGCCTGCTAACCACAGACGAAAACTATGAAGATAACATCGGTAAACTTGAAGCCTTTATTAAAGATTTAGGTTGGGAGTCCATTACATTTTGTATGGTCGAAACCGTTGACGACATCAGTACCTTACCCAACGACGTATTGGCTGCGAGCTTTCTTCGTGCTCAGCAAAATGGCCAATCATTAGTGGTAAACGATCTCCCTATTACCGTCCATTAAGGCGATAAGTACACGTGTAGGGGCGGCTTCACGCTGTGAGCTTTTGATGGTTGTAGTCTGAAGCTACAAAAAACATGTAGCTGTGACTTTTTTAAATCCGCTCTTCAACTTTACTTTTATATCGCCTTGCCGACCACAAGCAGCGGACTAAGCTATTTTACACCAAGCAGAAGTTGAGCTGGTAGGAGCGGCTTTACGCCGCGAGCTTTTGATGCTTGCCATCTGTGGCTACAAACAACATGTAGCTGTGACTTTTTAAATCCGCTCTTCAACTTTACTTTTATATTGCCTTGCCGACCACAAGCAGCGGACTAAGCTATTTTACACCAAGCAGAAGTTGATCTGGTAGGAGCGGCTTTACGCCGCGAGTTTTTGATGGTTGTAGTCTGAAGCTACAAAAAAGCATGTAGCTGTGACTCTTTTAAATCCAACCTTCAACTTTACTTTTATATCGCCTTGCCAACCATAAGCAGCGGACTACGCTATTTTACACCGAGCAGAAGTTGAGCTGGTAGGAGCGGCTTTACGCCGCGAGCTTTTGATACTTGCCATCTGTGGCTACAAACAACATGTAGCTGTGACTTTTTTAAATCCGCTCTTCAATTTTACTTTTATATTGCCTTGCCGACCACAAGCAGCGGACTAAGCTATTTTACACCGAGCAAAAGTTGATCTAGTAGGAGCGGCTTTACGCCGCGATCTTTTGATGGTTACCGTCTGTGGCTACAAACAACATGTAGCAATAACTCTTTTAAATCCGCTCTTCAACTTTACTTTTATATTGCCTTGCCGACCATAAGCAGCGAACCAAGCTATTTTACACCAAGCAGAAGTTGAGCTGGTAGGAGCGGCTTTACGCCGCGAGCTTTTGATGGTTGCCATTTGCGGCTACAAACAATATGTAGCAATAACTCTTTTAAATCCAATCTTCAATTTTGCCGAACTGCTCCTTAGCCAAGCTTTATACGAAAAAGCTCGTTAATAGGCTTATCTACAAAATATTCCCATACATGTTTGAACACTGCGTGCTGCGCTGGAAACGGTGCGAGCTTCAAAGCTTCTTCTAAATTGCACCATTCAAAGTCGGTGTGTTCATCATTTAGAACCACTTTTTGATTGGCTGGACACTTGACTACAAATACAGGAATGACCTCAATAACGTTGGAATAGGATGCGTAAAACTGCTCTAAAAATTGGCCATTGTACAGGTCAGTTACTTCTATCTGAGTTTCTTCATAAAACTCTCGAACAATGGTTTGCCAAGGTAATTCGCCTTCTTCCATTGAACCTGCAACATGACACCAGAAGCCACCTTTCGTACGCTTCATCAATAGCATTTTTGTTTCGCCATTTATTTCCGACAATGCTACTCCGGAAACAATTGAATTATTTATTGGAATCATTTTTAAACCTTATAAATCGCGATAGCCGCAAACACCACACGGCGATACGAGAAAAGCAGACAATCTAACCTAAGCTTTTATGTCGCAGCAGCTAATCTGAGCGCTAAGTGCTGAGAACTATCCTCATAGTACCTTTTATAGATACTTACTTTCAACAACGTATTACAACACGCTGTCCACTTGGATTTGTTACGCAGCATTCAATTATTTACCATGGTTGCTATTTAAGGCTACGAACAATTTGTAGCAGCGACTTTATGCCGCGAATTTTTTTTGAATCCAGTCGTCAACTTTACTTCATATCGCTTCGGCGATGACAAGCAACAGACTAATCTATTCAACGCCGAGCTGAAGTTGATAAAGTGGGAGCGGCTTCACGCCGCGATCTTTAGATGATTACCATTTGCGGCTACGAACAATTTGTAGCCGCAACTTTATGTCGCGACTTGTTTTTGAATCCAGCTCTAAACTTTACCTCATGTCGCTTCGCCGGCAAGGCAAAAACAAAGAGGCATATTATTTGTCGTCATAAATGGCGACCTACACAAAGATTTGGTGTGAAGTCGCAGGTATGCGTCGTTATAAGGGATCGCGGCGTAAAGCCGCTCCTACACACCAAGAAAAGAGCCAGACACGAGCCTCCACCACATCCACGCCCACAAAAAAGCCGCCCCTTTAGCAAAGGGCGGCTTTTCAATATTAGCTAAGTCGCGCAAAAGCGCGACTTACAACCTCTTACGCGTCGCGGTAAGTATCAACCGCTGGGCAAGAGCAAATTAGGTTACGGTCGCCGTATACGTCGTCGATACGGGTTACCGTTGGCCAGAATTTGTCTTTTGCTACACTTGGTACTGGGAATGCAGCTGCGAGGCGATCATATGCACGGTTCCAGTCGTTGCTTAGTACGTCAGCTTGCGTGTGTGGCGCAAATACTAATGGGTTATCTTCGATAGACCACTCGCCTGATGCAATCTTGTCGATTTCACCTTTGATAGAAACCATGGCTTCGATAAAGCGATCGATTTCTACCTTAGACTCAGATTCCGTTGGCTCAACCATAAGTGTGCCCGCTACTGGGAACGACATCGTTGGTGAGTGGAAGCCGTAGTCCTGTAGACGTTTAGCAACGTCCATTTCAGTAATGCCTGTGGCTTCTTTCAATGGGCGTAGGTCAACAATACATTCATGAGCAACGCGGTCGTTACGGCCACGGTATAGAATTGGGAAGTGCTCGCTTAACTTCGCCGTTAGGTAGTTAGCGTTTACAATTGCCATTTCTGTTGCTTGTTTTAGGCCTTCACTGCCCATCATTGCGATGTATGCCCACGAGATAGGTAGAATAGCTGCAGAGCCGTAAGGTGCCGCAGAAACCGCGCCGTTACCTACGTTTGTGCCTTCTACATTGATCACGCTGTGGTTAGGCATAAATGGCGCAAGGTGCGATTTAACGCCAATAGGACCAACACCTGGGCCACCGCCACCGTGTGGAATACAGAATGTTTTGTGTAGGTTTAAGTGTGATACGTCAGAGCCGATTGAACCTGGGCTAGTCACGCCAACCTGTGCGTTCATGTTTGCGCCGTCCATGTATACTTGGCCGCCGTGCTGGTGCACGATGTCGCATACTTCACGGATAGACTCTTCGTATACACCGTGTGTAGACGGGTAAGTGACCATGATGCACGATAGGTTTTCAGCTACGTCAGCGGCTTTCGCGCGTAGATCTTCTATATCGATGTTACCGTTTTTATCACAGTCAACCACAACCACTTTCATGCTTGCCATTTGTGCAGACGCTGGGTTTGTACCGTGCGCTGAACTTGGGATCAAACAAATATTACGGTGACCTTCACCGCGAGACTCATGGTACTTACGGATAGCAATAAGACCTGCGTACTCACCTTGTGCACCTGAGTTTGGCTGTAGTGATACTGCGTCGTAACCTGTGATGTTCACAAGCCAGTCGTGCAGCTCAGTCATCATGATCTTGTAACCCGCTGCTTGGTCGATTGGGCAGAACGGGTGTAACTCTGCAAACTCAGGCCAAGTTACTGGGATCATTTCAGCGGTTGCGTTTAGCTTCATGGTACACGAGCCCAATGAGATCATTGAGTGGTTTAGTGCTAAATCTTTGTTTTCAAGACGCTTGATATAACGCAGCATCTCGGTTTCGCTATGATAGCTGTTAAAGTTCGCGTGCGTTAAAATTTCATCGTCGCGCACTAAGCTTGCAGGAATACCTGTGATGTTCTCGCCTGACACTTGTGCGTCTAGCGCATCTACATTTAGGCCGTGGTCGTCACCTAAAATAATGTCAAATAGCTCAGCTACGTCCGCACGCGTTGTGGTTTCGTTTATTGCAATTGAGTATTCGCCGTTATGGTTAAGGGCAAAGTTTACGCCTTTTGCTACCGCACGCGCCACAGCTGCTTGCTTGTCAGCGTCGTCCGCTTTAACCGTAATAGTATCAAACCAAGTATCGTGCTTAAGTGCTATGCCTTTTGCTTTAAGACCTGTGGCAAGAATGCTTGCAAGGCGATTAATGCGCTCAGCGATGATCTTAAGACCTTGAGGGCCGTGGTAAACCGCGTAAAACGCAGCCATGTTCGCAAGTAACACCTGTGCAGTACAGATGTTTGAGTTCGCTTTCTCACGGCGGATATGCTGTTCACGAGTTTGCATCGCCATACGTAGCGCGTCGTTACCTAAACGGTCTTTAGACACACCAATAATACGGCCTGGTAGTGAACGCTTGTAAGCATCACGCGTGGCAAAGAATGCCGCGTGTGGACCACCGTAACCCATAGGTACGCCAAAACGCTGTGCAGAACCAAGCACTACGTCTGCACCTAGTTTACCTGGTGCTTTAAGTAGCATTAAGCTCATGATGTCTGCGGCAACACAGGCAATCGCTTTTTTGTTTTGTACTTGTGCGATTAGGTCAGTAACGTCAACCACTTCACCTGATGTTGTTGGATACTGGAATAGCGCGCCGAAAATGTCGTGGTTAGCAGCGTCGCTAGCAGGGCCTACTACGATTTCAAAACCAAACTGCTCAGCACGCGTTGATACTACGTCAATAGTCTGCACATGTACGTCGTCTGCAATAAAGAAGGTGTTTGCTTTTTTCGCTTTAGATACACGTTTTGCAAGCGCCATTGCTTCTGCGGCTGCGGTTGATTCGTCAAGTAGTGACGCACTGGCTAAGTCTAGGCCGGTAATGTCCATAGTCAGCGTTTGGAAGTTAAGTAGCGACTCCAAGCGACCCTGCGCAATCTCTGGCTGATAAGGGGTGTAAGCGGTGTACCAACCCGGATTCTCAAGTACGTTGCGTAAAATAACATTAGGTACATGAGTTGGGTGATAGCCTTGACCGATGTAAGATTTGAAAACCTTGTTTTTGCTCGCTACTGATTTCAGGTAGCTAAGGGTTTCCACTTCTGTGCGGCTTTCACCGATCTGTAAGCCCTCTTCTAAGCGAATTGAAGCAGGTACAGTTTGACCGATCAGCTCTTCAACACTAGATACTCCAAGAGCGCTTAGCATCTCACTCACCTGTGCTGGGCTTGGCCCGATATGGCGACGGATAAAATCTTGCTTTTGCTCTAACTGTTCAAGAGATTTGGCGTTTGACATTAGTCCAGGTTCCTATGATCCAAATGAAAAAGGTGAATACTGTTTTTATCTAAAAAAGATACCTTGGTAACGGCAGTATTCTAAAAGCGTTGGTATGAACTCGTCATACCTTGAGCAAGCACCCTTGCTCAAAAAGCAACAATAAAAGCCCCTAAAAAGGGGCTTTTATTACTATCAACAAATTAGTCTTCGTCGATTGAATTTGCGTAGCCTTCAGCGTCTAGTAGATTGTCTAGTTCTGACTCGTCAGACGCTTTAATACGGAACAACCAACCGTCACCGTACGCATCGTTGTTTACAGTCTCAGGGGCATCTTCTAGGTCTTCGTTTACCGCAATGATAGTACCGCCGATTGGTGCATAGATGTCTGATGCTGCTTTTACAGACTCAGCAACTGCACAGTCTTCACCCGCGTCAACTTCATCGTCTACGTCTGGTAATTCAACGAATACCATGTCGCCTAGAAGTTCTTGTGCGTGCTCAGTGATACCTACTGTGTACTCGCCATTGCCTTCAGCGCGAACCCACTCGTGTGAAGTAGCGTACTTTAACTCGCTAGGAATGTTGCTCATTTTTTTGTTCCTTTGGTCGATTGTGGTGACGCCCCGTGAGCGACACCAATGTTATTCTTAAAATTAGATAATTGACTTGCCGTTACGAACGAAACTTGGCTTAACTACTTTAACATCAACTAGTTTCTTACGCATTTCAACCTGTGCGGTCTCGCCAACTGAACGAGGTACACGCGCAAGCGCGACACTAAAGCCTAAAGTCGGAGAGAATGTACCAGAAGTGATAACACCTTCGCCACCTTCTACGATAACTTTAGAGCCACCGCGCAACACACCTTTACTTTCAAGTACTAGACCAACTAACTTGTCAGTGCTTTTTTCTGCGCGCTGTTTAGTAATAGCTGCACGGCCAATAAAGTCACGATCCTCTGGCTCCCAAGCGATAGTCCATGCCATGTTCGCCGCAAGCGGAGAAACCGTTTCGTCCATATCAGAGCCATAAAGGTTCATGCCCGCTTCTAAACGTAGCGTATCACGTGCACCTAAGCCAGCTGGACGCACACCTGCGTCTAATAATTTTTGCCATAAATCCGCAGCACCGTCGTTGTGCACTACGATCTCATAACCTGCTTCTCCGGTGTAACCTGTTGTTGCAATGAAAAGCTCGCCAGCTTGCACACCGAAAAATGGTTTCATACCCGCAACGGCCGCTTGTTGTTGTTCGTCTAGAATAGTCGCTGTTTTCGCAATCGCATTTGGTCCTTGTACCGCAATCATTGCGTACTCAGGGCGCTCTGTCACTGTCACGTCAAAACCGGCTGCCACAGCATTAATGTGTGCAAGATCTTTTTCACGTGTTGCAGAGTTAACGACTAGGCGGTATTGCGTTTCAGTGAAGAAGTAAATGATAAGGTCGTCAATTACACCGCCCTGCTCGTTTAGCATACCGGTATATAGCGCTTTACCTGCCACTGTTAACTTAGCTACATCGTTTGCAACTAGTTTTTGTAGAAATGCTTTAGCGTCTACACCTTCGATATCAACAATCGTCATGTGTGAAACATCAAACATGCCCGCGTCTTGGCGCACCGCATGGTGCTCTTCAATTTGTGAGCCGTAGTTGATTGGCATTTCCCAACCGTGGAAGTCTACCATTTTTGCGCCAGCTTCTAGGTGCTTAGCGTGTAGTACTGTTTTAGAAGTCATACTTATCCTTCACTTTTTTACTCAGCAACTTATATTGGGCACTGAGGGGGTTATTGTTATCGCACTTACGATAACTGCACGGAATTTATGAAACGAGTTTAAAACCAGCATCAGTAAGCGTTGTTTGCCACTTATCTAACACAGCAGCTTGTGCAATCAACTGGTATTGTTGCTGTTCGTCCACCAGCAAGGTTGTAATAAATACTTCGCCGCTTTGTTTGCCATAACAGGCATTTTTGTCTGAAATCCTGAGGCCTGGTGTTAACGTAAAGTCGTGAATCAAACGCTCAAACGCAAGTTCACCACTTAAGGTTGCTGCGGCTAAGTCGTGACGACGTACCAGTTCAATATCAAACTCATCCGCATGATTATCAATCAATGTTGCAAGCTCAGTGGCAGCTCTTTCACTGACAACAAAGCGGTAAGCAGTTTCACTAAAATAGTACACGGCAAAATTTTCGCCACTGTCTAGCTTGCCCTGAAAGCCCAAGCCTGGTGCCATTAATTTATTTAAATTAAGGGTGAGAATTTGACTTAAAAAAGGCGTGGTTTCAAAGCCACTGAAGTCCAGCACCACAACAGCATCCGTTGGTTTGTAATGGTTTTGCGCCGGAACACTGCCCTGACGGTGCTTTGCAAAGATAATTGGCGTGACGCTCATGGCACTACCTTAGTGAAATTTCGATGAGCAAAAGTATAAGGATGCGCAAACTCAACAACAAATTGTATTTACTTATCAATTGATAAATAATATTAATGTACTTGGGTTTTATAAATTGCATTTCCTTATATGAAAAACTTATCAATTGATGGATTAAGAACGCTGGTCACTGTGGTAGATGTCGGTGGCTTTGCCAAGGCTGGCGAGCTACTAGGCTTGTCTCAGCCCGCTGTTAGTTTGCAAATTAAACGCTTAGAAGACATGCTCGGTTGCAAGCTGTTTAAAAAACAAGGACAGCGGCAGATATTAAATCAATATGGCGAGCTACTTTTACCACTTGCCAAACAAATGCTGCAGCAAAACGATGCAATTATTCAGCAAT
This sequence comes from Pseudoalteromonas sp. McH1-7, assembly GCF_013366255.1. NCBI lineage: Bacteria > Pseudomonadati > Pseudomonadota > Gammaproteobacteria > Alteromonadales > Pseudoalteromonadaceae > Pseudoalteromonas > Pseudoalteromonas sp. McH1-7. The sequence continues at coordinate 138,082 of NZ_JABWPQ010000015.1, forward strand.
TTACCTCTGAAAGTGTCACAGGCAGAGTGCGATTGGGTATTCCCAGTGAATTTGCAGCGCGGATCTTACCCTCGATTATTGGTGATTTTGTGTCTTTATATCCCGATGTTGCACTTGAAGTTAAATCAAGGCTGAGTAAACACTTACTTTCTGTGGTAAGGCAAGATCAATTTGATTTAGTGTTGGCGCTTAACGAAGAGCTCAGTTCGTCCAAGTATCCGGTGTTTATGCAAGATCAGTTGGTCTGGGTTGGCGATTTATCACTTGCGCAGCATTCGGTTGTCACTTTAGTCACCGCACCAGAAGGCTGTATCTATCGCCGCCGCGCTATTGAAGCGCTGCAACAAGCTGGCTTGCAATACCGTATTGTATACAGTAATGCCGATTTAACCGGCCTTACTGCAGCTTTAAAAGAGGGGCTCGGGATCACTGTGCTGGCCAAAAGCACTGTTCCTACGGAATTGCCTTATCAGACCCAAACCCAAATATTACCCAAGCTCGGGAAAATTGGTATCAGCCTAGTCAAGAACACCCAAGAGTCCGCCCATGCCGTTGATAAACTCGCCGAATTTATTGCATTGAGGTTAGGTTAAAAGATCGCGGGGTAAACCCGCTCCCACCAGCAACATAAAACCTTTATGGGAGGTCCTTTACGCGGCGATACTGATTTAAGAAAAGTTCGCGATATAAAATCGCTCCTACCTACAATATAAAACCTCTGTGGCAGGTGCTTTACGCGGTGAAGCGGATTTTAGAAAAGTGCG